>DCAW01000135.1:10325-12614 GCA_002313895.1 Dehalococcoidia bacterium UBA1123 | reverse complement strand
GGTCGCGAGCCGGGCAGCGCTCCATTCACGCTGCTGGACTACTTCCCCGAAGACTTCTTGCTGTTCATCGACGAATCTCATATGACCCTGCCCCAGATTCGCGCAATGTATGGCGGCGACCGCTCCCGCAAAACGGTGCTGGTGGACTACGGATTCAGGCTCCCGTCAGCGATGGACAACCGGCCTCTGAACTTCGGAGAGTTCGAGGAGCGGGTGAACCAGACCGTTTATGTCTCGGCAACTCCGGGTCCATATGAATACGAACACTCCCAGCAGATGATCGAGCAGGTTATCCGTCCCACGGGACTCATCGACCCGCTGATCGAGGTCAAGCCCACCAAAGGACAGATCGATGATTTGCTGTATCAGATTGGAGCCAGGGTGGACAAGGGACAGCGAACCATCGTCACGACTCTGACCAAGCGAATGTCAGAAGAGCTAGCGGACTACCTGCGAGAGATGGGAATTCGCACCCACTATATGCACTCGGAGATCGACACCCTGGAGCGCAGTGAGATACTGCGGGACCTGAGACTGGGTGTCTATGACGTTATCGTGGGCATCAACCTGATGAGGGAGGGATTGGACCTCCCAGAGGTCAGCTTCATTGCCATACTGGATGCCGACAAAGAAGGCTATCTGCGCTCGACCACCGCGCTGATTCAGACCGTCGGCAGGGCGGCGAGGCATATCGACGGCCACGTGATAATGTACGCTGACAGAGTGACCGACTCCATGAAGCGGGCCATCGACGAAACCGAGCGCCGTCGCACGATTCAAGAGTCATACAATCGCGAGAACGGCATCTCGCCTCAGAGCATCCAGAAGAGCGTCCACGACATCACCGAGCGAGTCAAAGCTGTGGCCGAGACTCGCGCCACCTACATGGTGGATCAGGGCGACATGCCCAAGGACGATCTTCTCAGGCTCATTAAAGACCTGGAGTCCCAGATGAAGACGGCGGCGCGAGCGATGGAATTTGAGAAGGCGGCCCTCCTGCGAGACCAGATAACAGACCTCCGGAAAGTGGCCGTGGAATAGTTTTCGTGTTCAAAGTGTCTGGTAGTCGAAACCTTTAAGTTTGCGGAATCGTTATACTAAACGGGAATAGAATTTCTCATAGATGATTCTGAGTCACCGACAGAGAAAGTGAATTCGGTGAACTGGTGTCGAGCAAACAAACGAGGGGTGATGTGCTGAATCGGCGAAGATTCTTAGGACTATTCGCGATATTGGCGCTCTTGGGAGCGGCGTGCTCTAGCCAGATTCAGGGCGGAACAGGCACCCTCCCATCAGGCATAGACTCTGCTATGGTTCCCGATGCTGAGCTTGGCGGGTACATCTACTTCAGTTCCGATCCACCCATCGCGGTGTCGAACGAGCGGTTCCTTATCCCATCGGAGGCCGCTGACCTGCCACCTCGGGCGACCGGAAAGCTTCAGTTATCCAGAGCCACTATCGCCATATCCGAAGCTCCCAAAGATTTTAGTGGGACTCTGGAGTTCGCGAACGTCGGCGAGGCTCAAACGGCCTGGGATTTGTACCAGTCCAGACCGGAGTCCGCTGACTTCTCGGGAGTGTTGGATGCTCCCAAAGTCCATATTGTCCACGGAGAATCACCTTGGGCGCTTGATGTGAGGGCGCAGGTCGATTCCGGCAATATGGTATCCATTGAAGACAGCGATCCACTGGCCTGGGACCTGCTCACCAATCTTCCTGAATCCACCGAAAAACCGCCGCTGGCCGTCGGAGCGTTGACGTTGGGTGGCGACATGCTCAAAGATGTCTCTGAATTGGCAGGCGTTCAATTATTCGGCCTGAACACCGTCTTCGGATTTGTCGGAGTTCACAACGTGGCTTTTGGAATTTACGCCGACGCGTCGGTGGACGTGCCTGACGAACTTAACGAAGAGTTCTTCGAAGAGGTAAAGGTGGCCGTTGTCATGGTCAGCAATCCAGGTTATCCAGGGGTTGTCGTGTCATTTCTTCTCAAGATGGTGTCGGCTCGGGTCGGCATGGAGTCAATTGAAATCGGAGACACCGCGGCACGATACCGCACAGTCAACGATCTACATCTCATCGTCAAAAACAAGGGAAGCCTGCTGTACACAGTAGTCGCATCGACCCGGTCCGAGGCCGAGCGTCTAGTCCTGAGCGCAATCGAAGACTAATCAGGACTGGTTCCCTGACATCTGTCTCATACTAGGGAGTAACTCAGTCTTCGGCAGAGAATTTCAGCCTGGCTAGGGTTTCATCCCCTTGCTGCGAGACCATATCCAGGTAACGGCG
>DCAW01000135.1:5918-9965 GCA_002313895.1 Dehalococcoidia bacterium UBA1123 | reverse complement strand
CGGCCCTCCCGAGTGCTGCGTAGGAGGCCGACGTCGGATAGGACGTTCAGGTGCTTCGTGACGGCCTGACGAGTGATTCCCGGCCCGTCGGTTAGCCGAGCGATGGACATAGGGCCGTCCTCACACAGGCGCATCACGAGCCGAAGGCGTGCCTCATCTCCCAGCGCTGAGAATACGAGAGCCGGTCCGCCGAGGCCGATTTCGTTTGCAGGCTCTTCAGAGGGTCGGGCTGACATATTCTGAAATACGTGTAATCTGGGCTTCCCAACCGTTGGTGTTTCTATCGAAAACTTCCATCCGTCGTTCGAAGGGTTTCTTATCGAAGCCGGTTTCCACTACTGTCAGCATCGTCCCGTCGACGGCGTCCTCCAATTCGAAGACGACCAGGGGTGACGGCTTTGTGGAGTAGTTAAAATCGGGATCCATCGCGCTGGGATGCCAACGTCAGGAAAATAGATGTTTGGGTTCTATTTTCTCGATGGTAATGTCCAATGTCAGATGTTCCACGCCTTCGATGGTTAAAGGCCCTCGCAACCGAGCGCCCGTCGCGAACTCGCCATCCAACTTGGCGCCGAACCAATTTCCGAACGCCTCTGAGTCCGTTAAAGTGTGCCAAACGTTCTCGTGAGACGCTCGAACCAATACCAGCTTTTCAATCCGGTCTGTGCTTGATGCATTCATATGCAACCTATTGGTTATGTATTGTGTTTGGCATATCATGTGTTCCAGCCAAATGCAACCAAACAGTTTCAGGTGTGGCAAGATGAATCCTTCAGACATCGCCAGCGCAAACTCGCGATCTTCGCAACTAAACAATGTTTGATACTTGTGCGGCTCGCAGGTACAATTGATGTGACCGACCTACCACCATTCCCCAAACCTGATGGCAGAGAATGTGATTGGCTGGTTTTGTTACCCGAGCATATAAGAAATGGCGTTGGAGGATCACTGTATGACCACATCTACACTGACAAAAGAAGACGTGCTTGAGGCTCTGCATGACGTGTTCGACCCTGAAATCCCCGTCAACGTAGTGGACTTGGGGTTGATCTACGGTGTGGAGGTTGATGACGGCAATGTGGATGTCACAATGACTCTTACCTTTGCCGGCTGTGGCATGGGACCGTACATTGCTCAACAGGCCGAGTGGCGCATTGCCGAGATGGAAGGCGTTGAGGATGTCAACGTCGAGATGGTCTTCGATCCTCCTTGGACTCCAGACCAGATCACCGAGGATGGCAAGAAACTTCTCGGACTGGACTGAGTAGACAGCGAACCCGACATCGATCTGGATTACATAGGGGCGTGCAATAGCGCGCCCCTTATCACGTGAGTCGGATGTAGAAGCGACAGGCGCTCGCCGTTTAGACATCCCGATCGTGGGCAGTGAAGGAGATTAACCCATGAACCAGCAACAGCAGGCGCAGGCTCGCGCAAAAATCGAGGGCATGAAGGCTCAGTTCGAGCAGAAGCGGGCCATCGCCACTGCCCTGGGACAGATCAAACAAAAGGTGGGCGTTTACAGCGGCAAGGGCGGGGTCGGCAAGACCACTGTCGCCGTGAACCTGGCTGTCACCTTGGCCGCCGAAGGCGCAAAAGTCGGTTTGCTGGATGTGGACATCGACTGCCCCAATGTGGTCCGCGCCCTGAACATCTCCGAGCTTCCCCTTGTGGCAGAGGACAAAAGGATGGTTCCCCCTGAGCGCTTCGACGTCAAGGTCATGTCCATGGGGTTCTTTCAGGAGAACGAGGACGAGGCCATCATTTGGCGCGGCCCTATGGTCCACAACGCCATCAACCAGTTTCTTCAGTCGACAGACTGGGGAGAGCTGGACTACCTGATAATCGACCTGCCTCCGGGAACTTCCGACGCCCCGCTGACCATCATGCAGGCGCTGGACATGGATGGCTTCGTCGTGGTGACAACGCCTCAGCAGTTGGCGATGATCGACGCCAAACGCTCCATTAACATGATTCGCAAACTGCACGTAAACGTGCTGGGCGTGGTCGAAAATTTCTCTGGAGAGATATTCGGCACTGGCGGCGGCGAGCAGTTGGCGCAGGAGATGGACCTGAACTTCCTCGGCAGGCTGGAGATGAGAACCGACTACCGGGACACATCCAAACCCACAGTTCTCAACTCAAACACCGTGCTTAACGAGTTCCAGTCCATAGTCGACGGCATGAAAGCCGGTCTCGAAGCCGTGGAGGTCGAGGCGGACTAGCAGGCGAATTCAGCTTAGGAAAAACGATGGGGCGGGGTTTCAAAACCCGCCCCGTTTATTTTGTTGCGTTTGCAGATGTGAAGAATAGCATCAGGACAAATACGGCAGCAGAATCCCCACAGCTTCAAAGACGCTCTTCTGACACCCTGTCCGCAGTAGACGAATCGGACGCTATTCACCGTAGCAAGTCGGGTGGGATTAGGTGTTGATCTGACAGCCATTGACAAGACCAACTTAGGATATAATAATATGGTTATAGAAAGTATTAGTTATGGAATAAACTGGTTATATGCAAACAGAATTAAATCTCGACGATGTCTTTGCGGCGTTAGCCGACTCGACGCGGCGATCAATACTGTCGCGGCTTGCAGATGGCCCGGCGTCGGTAAATGAGATTGCTGCTCCATTTGAAATAAGCCAACCAGCGGTCTCTAGGCATCTGAAGGTGCTGGAACGGGCAGGATTGATTGAGCGAGATATCGACAAGCAACGTCGCCCTGCGAGGTTGAAGGCTGAAAATATGGCTGCGGCCGTCGACTGGCTTGCGGAATTTAAAGCATTTTGGGCCCCAAGCTTTAACAAGCTTGACGACGTCCTTATCAAAATGAAACAAAACAATGAGTAATTTACCTGAGTATTTACTTGACCGAGTGTTCGATGCGCTCCGTGAAATGGTCTGGCGCGCTTGGACTGATCCTGAATTGCTTTCCAGTTGGTATGCCAGGGGGGAAACGATCATCCACAAATTTGATTTGAAACCTGGCGGATTGGGGCTCAACGAGATGAGATGGAGAGACAATTCCGACCGCAGAAAAATCGTGTTCCAGGAAGTAGCGCCCCACGAGAAGCTCGTTTGGCATCACTCTTCGTCAGACTCTGATTGGAACATCATCGCGAATCCGATGATGCCGGACTGGCCTCGCGTGATATTGACGATCGTGACACTCGAGCATATGGGCGCCAAGACGAAGGTGCGATTGACATGGGAGCCTTTTGAAGCGACCGATGCCGAGATTGCCTGTTTTGCTGGCGCTGTGGACAATATGAGTGGTGGATGGGAGAGCGGGTACGTGATCATGGACGAGATGTTTGTAGAGTTACAGGCAGTAAATACGTAATTGAGAGACACTCATCCGTGCGTTCACCAAGCGTAGGATAAGATTATGTCTAACCGCCCCTTTGACAGGTAATTTTGGGCCGAACTGCGCCAGTGATTGAATAGTCCTGAGGCTGGGAAAATCATCAGGGCGGGTTGAGAAACCCGCCCTGATTTATTTGTCAGGTCTGCGGAGCTGACGAAGCTAACTCAGTCAGCCCTAGATGGTAGCGACACGACCGCCGCGCCGGGGGTTGTGTGTTTGCCCTCGTGGTCCTCTAGCCAGATGTCGCATTCGACGAGGTTCTCGCCGTTCTCGACGCTCTTCTTCTTGACTACGCCCTTTACGAAGGCCGGCGTGCCGGGGACGTCCATGCCCCTATACTGCGCGCTCAGCTTCTTGAGTGTGCCGCCTTCGCCAATCCAGTTCGTCATTATCTGGCCCAGGAAGGCGTTCTTGAGCGCGCCATGCAGGATGACGTCGGGCAGGTTGTTGTTCTTGGCAAAATTCAGATCGTAGTGAATCTGATAGTAGTCGCCGGACGCGCCTGCATACATGACAAGCTGTTGGGTCGTCGGGTCTTTACGAACTTCGGGCAGCTCCTGGCCTTCCTCAACGTCCTCGAAGTACACTTGGTCTGTCATTTGTTGTTCCTCTCTATCTGGCTTTCAGTGATCAGCTTTCAGCCGTCAGATTATTGTCATTCTGAACGGACGTGAAGAATC
>DCAW01000135.1:5316-5617 GCA_002313895.1 Dehalococcoidia bacterium UBA1123 | reverse complement strand
CATTCTGAACGGACGTGAAGAATCCGATCGATGTTGAATCAGTTCTCGATTCCAGTTACACTCGCTCCGGTTGTCTAAGATGGCTTGTAGCTGATGCCAGTGGAGCGCTGAAGCGCCACCACTTTGTCGAACTGGTTGACGTACTTGGTTTCTCGCACCATGAACAGCATGTTGCCCAGCCTGCCGGGGCGCTCGTGGATGCCGGCCAGGTAGTTGGTGACGGTGATTCGGTCACCTGGGCGTATAGGCTCGAAGTATTCCCACTCGCTGCCGCCATCCAGAGCGGCAGGATAGGGACTCT
>DCAW01000135.1:4644-5009 GCA_002313895.1 Dehalococcoidia bacterium UBA1123 | reverse complement strand
CAGAGCGGCAGGATAGGGACTCTGGACGTTGACCTTGGCTGGCCCTGAATTCAATGATCGGCAGAAGGTCGGCGGAGCGATGAGGCCTCCGTATCGCGAATCGCGAGCCGCTTCTTCGTCGTTGAAAAGCGGATTGGTGTCGCCGATTGCACGCGCGAATTTTTTGATCGCGCCTGCCTCGACTGCATTAACCAGCGGTTCCGACTCCACGTTGATGGCGGCCCGCATCTCGTCAGTTATGACCGATTCTTGTGTCATCTGAGCCCTCCTGAGCGTTTTATTTTTAGCGCTTTGATTGCGTTTGATTGGACCGCCTATCAGGCGGACAAGCAACTTCGAATTTTGTCGGCGCTGACCCTGGAAAT
>DCAW01000135.1:4124-4320 GCA_002313895.1 Dehalococcoidia bacterium UBA1123 | reverse complement strand
TGACAGTGAGGTTAGCGTGAGTCAGGCCGAATCTGGGCCAAGTTTACGGGTGACTTAAACCACTGTCAAGAATGCAGGGTGACTCATGAAGTATGTCGCTGTCTGGCGAGCGCAGCGAAATTGTGGCGTGATGTTCCCAGGCTCGTGAGGTTCAAAAACCTTGTGCCTAACTTGAGGTGTTTGTTAACATGCTAAA
>DCAW01000135.1:3446-3793 GCA_002313895.1 Dehalococcoidia bacterium UBA1123 | reverse complement strand
TAGTGGAGTGTCACAAATGGTGACGTTGTTGTTCAAGCGTCGTGCAGGCTTGCAGGCTTGAATGGACTATTTCAGACTGTCCGCTAAATGACCGCACCCATCTTAAGTCCCTAGGAGCGTCAGGAAATCGCCAACGACAATCCTCAAACTGACGACACTTCGCCTGAGTCGCTGAGCGACGGTCAGATTCAAACATTGATTGCCGAGGCGTTTCCCGACGACCTCAATCTGAGTCCCATGTCAGGTT
Organism: Dehalococcoidia bacterium UBA1123; assembly: GCA_002313895.1. Taxonomy (GTDB): domain Bacteria; phylum Chloroflexota; class Dehalococcoidia; order Lucifugimonadales; family UBA1123; genus UBA1123. The sequence goes on along the minus strand of DCAW01000135.1, from coordinate 3,546 downwards.
TCAAGATGGACCTGTCAGCCAATGCCGAATTCAGGAAGCTGTTCTTCTCTGCCAAATGCGATTGTGGAACCTCTGCATTGCTCAGCGTGGAAATCTCCAA
>DCAW01000135.1:2948-3113 GCA_002313895.1 Dehalococcoidia bacterium UBA1123 | reverse complement strand
GAAGATATCAAAGACGCGCTGCGCTCCATAATTGATGGCCTTGGCAGACAAGCCAAGCAATTTCGGTCCATGTCGTGTGACATGCACACCAAGATGAGACTGGGCCCAATGGCAGGACGACAACCCATTGACTAATGCAAGAAATCCCAAACTGGAAAATGACAG
>DCAW01000135.1:2348-2596 GCA_002313895.1 Dehalococcoidia bacterium UBA1123 | reverse complement strand
TCATCAATTGTATCCATAATACCAGAGGGTGATAGATGTCAACAAAACGTGAACTGACAGAAGAAGAGGCCCTTCAGAGGGCTGTCAAGTTTTCGGAGCGGTACGTCCAGCGCGGCCCCTACGAGTTCTTTCCGGAACCTGAGGTTGTGGAAGAGGTCCAGAAGGGCCTGGGAGAGAATGAACGCCTTCAGGGCTATCGCTACTGTCCTTGAATGCCGCTGAGCGGCGATCCCGTTGAGGATCGCAAG
>DCAW01000135.1:1773-1954 GCA_002313895.1 Dehalococcoidia bacterium UBA1123 | reverse complement strand
GTGAGCGAAGAGTTTCTTCGCAAATACGAAACAGGCGAGGCTTTTGATCAGACTATCGACGTTGCTGTTCCGCTTGGCCAGGAGTTGTTCGAGGACACCGGTGGCAAAAAAGAGTATAATCGCCGACAGCGTGAGGAGAGTTCCGAATAGCGACTGATGCCACCGCCGAATCTGGCGACGT
>DCAW01000135.1:960-1397 GCA_002313895.1 Dehalococcoidia bacterium UBA1123 | reverse complement strand
CGTGTGACGGCGAGCCACCAAAAGAGAGGACTATCTAAGTGGACACCGACGTTAACATTAGAGTATTTACTTCCAACGGTTGAGGGCCCTGCCATATGGTGAAAGTGTACCTTTCACGTAAAGACATTCCCTTCACCGAATCTAACGTTTCGCTGGACCGCGAATCATTGACCGACCTGGTAAAGATGGGTTACCGAACGACGCCCGTGACTGTCATAGGTGATCAGAAAGTGGTTGGATTCAGCCCCTCTAAGCTTGAGGAAGCCTTGCTTGCTGAAGGCATTACCGCCTAACGCAGCCTACTACAACCGAATTATTTAGCAATGCTGCGGCTCGTCAGTGACGATGTAGAGGCAGTTAGCTGTGGGAAAGGAGCCGACGACTGTTTTCGTCTGGCTCCTTTTGTTTTGGAATCAGTCAATAATCCTCACCAATTC
>DCAW01000135.1:506-634 GCA_002313895.1 Dehalococcoidia bacterium UBA1123 | reverse complement strand
GTGCCTCGCGTTCGAGATTCAAGCGAGATTGATATAGGGCCCGCTTCAAGTTCCTAATCATCATCGTCGTCGCTTTGCTGACCGTGTTGCCTATTGGCGATTATGCTTATCGAGATGCCAACTCCATA
>DCAW01000135.1:0-180 GCA_002313895.1 Dehalococcoidia bacterium UBA1123 | reverse complement strand
ACGCAGCGCGATATTCGCCTGAAATGGCTAATCGGGACGAACTTGGCGTTTTGGAACACCTCACCCAGTCCGACCCAGTCGAGATTCAGATCGCCAATCGTGCCATCGTTCGCGACCCACTAGGCCAGACACCGAAGCTGTCAGGCGCCGAAAGTCGCGAGGTTGTGCAGGGGGCGACGT
>DCAW01000121.1 GCA_002313895.1 Dehalococcoidia bacterium UBA1123 | reverse complement strand
GGTCGTGAAGAACGTCAGCGGATACGATATGGCAAGGTTGCATGTAGGCGGCTTAGGAAGCCTGGGAGTAGTATGCGAAGTATCGTTCAAGCTGACGCCTAAACCTGCCAATGAGAAGACGGTGTTGGCCGCGTTCGACAATTCGAAATCATGCGGCGACGTCGCGCTTTCCATCTTCAATGGACAAGTGACACCACTGGCTTTGAATGTGTTCGACCGCGGAGTGTTATCGGCAACAGGCATGAGCAATATTGAAGGCGAGCAGTATTTGGCTGTCAGATTGGGCGGCAGGCCTCGCGGTCTGGCCCGTATGGTAGACGAAACCATTCAGGCCAGCCGGGCAGGCGGCGGAACGACCATTGAAATCGTAGATGGCGGTTTTGCTCTTGATCTCTGGAGGCGAATTTCTGACTTCGGATGGGTTGATCAGCCGCCGCCAGAAGTCGTGCTTCGCGTGTCCTTGGTTCCGAACCAAGTCCAGACATATATTGACGCGATCAAAGCGTCGCTGGCTGACAATGCTCCTTCCTTCGTGGCTAGTCCGGGTTATGGCAACGTCATGGTATTTTGGCAATCAGGAAACACAAACAACAAGCTGGAATCATCAGGTAATGCGATTCGAGCATTGCGTGGAGGAGCTGTCAGCCTTGGAGGCTCAGCAATTATCGAACGATGCCCTGTCGAGTTGAAATCCGAATTTGATGTGTGGGGAGAAGCAGGAGACTCCATCGAAATAATGCGAAGAATGAAACAGCAGTACGACCCTAAGGGCATTCTTAACCCTGGTCGTTTCATTGGACGAATCTGATGACAATGCCGAACGAACAGCAAAAACCCAGCATTTCACGTCTCTTTTCAGGCCTGGGAGGCGCAGACGAATCAGACCTTTACAAGTGTGTCCACTGCGGGTTCTGCCTGCAAGCGTGCCCGACGTATCTTGAAACCGGTCTTGAGACTGAATCCCCGCGAGGCCGCATTGCACTGATGAAAGCGGTCAACGAGGGTCGTATCGAGATGACGGAACCGGTGATGCGCCACTGGGATCTGTGCGTTCAGTGCCGCGCTTGTGAAGTCGCCTGCCCGTCTGGGGTGCCATACGGCAAACTTATAGAAACGACGATGGCCGAGGTTTCGGAAAAACGCAGGAATTCTGTTAAGGGCATGGCGACTGACGCTGTTTTGAAGTGGGTCGTGCCGGAGCAAGGCCGATTAAGCTTGGCCGTCGGCGTGGCGCGTTTTTATCAGAACTCGGGACTGCAAAATATGGTCCGAAAGTCAGGCCTGCTCAAGCGCGTTTCCCCCGACCTCGCCGACATGGAAAGCTCAATGCCGAAGATTCCATCGACGACCTTCAAAGCAAGCGGCCAGGTGATTCCCGCCAAAGGCGAAAAAACCAATCGCGTCGCTATTCTCTCCGGTTGTGTCATGCCTTTGGTGCACGGTCCACAGATGAACGCCGTCGTCCGGGTGTTGACCCGCAACGGCGTTGAGGTGGTGGTTCCCAAAAATCAAGTTTGTTGCGGAGCCATGAACTCTCACATCGGCGACCTGTCCACCGCCCGCGATCTCGCTCGCAGAAACATTGACGGATTCCTGGCTGAGGATGTAGACGCGATCATCGTTGCGTCAGCGGGATGCGGGTCGAGAATGAAGGAATATCATGAACTGCTCCAGGACGACAGCGAATACGCTGAGAAAGCTCTCGAACTATCTAGCAAAATCAAGGACATCCATGAGTATCTGGTAGAACTACCCTATGAGCCTCCCGATGCCAGCCTGGATTGTCGGGTGACGTACCAGGACTCGTGTCACCTCTCCAACGCCCAACGGGTCACTGCCCCGCCACGAATCATTCTCAACTCGATCCCAGGCGTTGAATTCGTCGAGCTTCCCAATGCCTCGATCTGCTGCGGCGGTGGTGGAACTTACATGATCACCGAACGCAATCTTTCACTCCGAATCTTGAAAACGAAGATGGAAGCCGTGGCGGAGACCGGAGCCAACATCGTCGCGACGGCCAATCCGGGTTGCTTGATGCAGTTACAGATGGGCGTTGGGGAAAATAATATGCCCGTCGAGGTCCGCTATGTCACAGACCTGTTAGACGAGGCGTACCGCAAAGAAGAAAAAGAATAGTAGGCAAAGAAATTACCAATTCCGAGAGGAGAGTTTCATGGACCTGGGATTGACAGGAAAAGTCGCACTGGTTACAGGTGGCAGTGAAGGAATCGGCAAGGCAGCGGCGCTTTCGATGGTCGCTGAGGGCGCCAAGGCGACTATCTGCGCGCGGCGCGAAGACGTCTTGAACGCTGCGGCTGACGAAATCCGCGCGGCGACCGGGGGCGAGGTGTTGGCCGTAACGGCGGATGTCAGCACTGCCGAGGGCGTCCAGAAGGTGATCGACGCCACGCTGTCGCAGTTCGGTCGTCTGGACATTCTCGTGAACAACGCCGGCACGTCTGCGGCCGGCCCCTTCGAGAGCGTGACAGACGAAGGTTGGCAAACGGACTTGGACCTGAAACTCTTCGGAGCCATAAGATTCTGTCGCCTGGCGATTCCGCACATGAGAGAACAGGGTGGCGGAAGGATTATCAACGTGACCAACCTGGGCGCGAAGGCGCCGGCCGCGGCATCGGTTCCTACCTCAGTGAGCCGAGCAGCAGGCATTGCCGTGACCAAAGCCATGTCCAAGGAATTCGCTCCGGATAACATCCTGGTAAACACCGTTTGCATCGGATTGATCAAAAGCGGACAGCACGAATCTCGGTTTGAGCGCACAATGTCTGACAACCCCGACAACACACTCGAAGGAATGTACGAGAGCATGGGTAGCCGCGTGCCTTTGGGCCGCGTAGGCGAAGCCGCCGAGGCTGGCGACGTCATAGCGTTCCTGGCGTCCGAGAGGGCCAGCTATCTGACAGGAATCGCAGTCAACATCGACGGAGGGACATCACCAGTCGTCTAGGTTTTGATGCCTCCATTATTGGAAATCATGACGTGTCGGTCTGGATCACATGGTCGACACGTTTTGCATTTCGACCATTTCACTCGAATGTGATCCCGGTTTGACCCTGATGCCTGAGCGCGTGATCTGCCAGAACGAGGGCCATCATCGACTCGACGATTGGAACGGCCCTGGGTAGCACACAAGGGTCATGACGGCCCCTGCCCTTCATTACGGCGGTGTTGCCTTCGTTGTCGACAGTCTCCTGCGCCTGGAGGATGGTCGCGGTGGGTTTGAACGCTCCACGAATGACGATATTTTCGCCGTTGCTGATGCCGCCCTGGATTCCGCCTGAGTAGTTGGTCCGAGTGCGAATTCGGCCACCATCATTGTAAAACGGGTCATTGTGGGTCGAGCCTGTCATTGTGGTTCCCGCGAACCCGGAACCAACCTCAAATCCCTTGCACGCAGGCATTGAGAGCAACGATTTTGCAAGGTCAGCCTCCAGTTTGTCGAACACCGGCTCGCCCAGTCCGGGTGGAACGTTTCGCGCAACGCACTCCACTACTCCCCCCAAGGAGTCCCCATCTTTGCGGGCCTCTTTGATACGTTCGATCATCTGAAAAGCAACGTCTTCGTCTGGGCATCGGACTATATTGGACTCAACGTCGGCCTGCGTGACTGTGTCCGGGTCGACCTGAGCGTTGATCGTCCAGACCTGTTTGACGTAACCGACAATCTCCACCCCGAACGCCGCCGCCAGGAACTTCTTGGCAATGGCGCCAGCCGCGACCCGGCCAATCGTCTCCCGAGCGCTGGCTCGTCCTCCACCCATCCAGTTGCGGATTCCATATTTTGCGTCGTACGTGTAGTCGGCGTGGGATGGCCGATAGGTCGTTCGCATATGCTCGTAATCGCGACTTCGTGCGTCGCGATTCCAGACAGACACCAGAATCGGAGTTCCGAGAGTCAGGCCTTCGAAAACTCCTGACAAAATTTCTGCCTGGTCGCCTTCTTTTCTCTGAGTCGAAATTTCGCTTTGACCCGGCCTGCGCCTGTCTAGCTCCTTTTGAATATCTGCAACGTCCAACGGCAACCTGGGAGGACAACCATCCACTGTGACACCGATGGCGTCGCCGTGGGACTCTCCCCATGTGCTAATGCGAAACATTTCTCCGAGTGTGTTGCTCATATCCCTCGTCTCGATATCTGTGGTTCTTCGATCGTTTCAGACATACTTTTCATGCAGTTGCGCGAGATCGACTCTCCGGCTCGAATCCTCGCACACATTGGCTTCAACCATTTCCTGCGTCCTCATGCCAACAAGGGCTACTTCCACCAGAGGATTGGACAGAACGAAACTTAGCAGGTCTCCAGTGTAATCATGATTATCATTTCGATTCACTTGCTTGACCCACTTCTGAAAAATCCCCGAGGTGAGGCTCCGCATCGTGCAGATGCCCATGTCCTGATCTTCCGCCTAAAACATGCTGCCAAAGGGTCGAGTTTGTTCCGCAGGGTGTTGATGCAGCAGATTGTACGTCATTTGGACAGAGTCGAATCGGCCCGACCGGATAAATTTGTAGACTCCGGCGTTATTGTCTTCGGTTGTGAACCCGTTGAACCGCACAAGCCCCTCGTCGCGCAAAGCCTCCAATTCCGCAAGCAACCCGCCTTCACTGAGAATAGATGGGGTCACCTCATCGCTATATGACGACCCATGAATCTGAATCAGGTCCAGATCGTCCATACGCAATCTCTCCAGATTATTTGCCACGCTGCGCCCGGCGCCCTGTGTGCTGGGAGGCAGTTTCGTAGCCAAGAAGACTCTATTCCCGATCTGAGATAACGCTTCGCTGAAAATGGCCTCGCCCTCACCGTTCCCGTAACCTGCGGCCGTGTCGAAATACGTTAGTCCAAGTTCAACAGCGCGCAACACTGCGTCGATGACGCCTTGCCGGCCTACTTCAACCTTGGGGTCGTGTTGCTCCAGATAATTTCTGAGACCAGCGGGAGCGCCGCCAAACCCCGATCGGCTGACAGTTGCCTCAGTCCGCCCGAATCGAACGTATTCCATAAAACCTCGTTTCTTTATTGAGATCATTGACTGAGTTTGGAGGACGACTGGTCGCTATGTTATCATCTGCGGGGTTGCTCAGGTGGCGACCTCAGCAGTTGATGATTTCGGGTCCGAACTGAACACCTGTGAGCGCCTGTCGCCTCGGCGATTGAGCGCCGCTCGCAGTTCGGGCCCCTTTTAATTTCTTCAACCGTGCCACGCCTACGCCTTGCCGTGATAGGCTCAAAAATGTAAGATTACTTCATGAATGATGATTCAGGCGCTCAATCGAGCGCCAGCGATTCGAGCGAAGGTTCGGAACCTTCAACTCCCAATTTTTCAGCAGGATTGGACTCCCGAAACGACAACCGTTCATCCAACGATGGCAGTTCGGTTAATGAATCAACATCCCTCCCAACAAATGGCGCCACCGCCTCTGCCGTTCGCCCTCTGAAACCTGGCCCACGGTCCAGTTGGCGAGACACATTTTCCTCCCTCAAAGACCGAGACTTTATGTACCTGTGGCTGGGAATGCTCGCGCTAATGGGCGGCATGCAGATGCAAATGCTCGCCAGGGGTTATCTCGTGTACGACCTCACCGGGTCGGCCACGCTTCTCGGCGTTGTGAATGCAGGTTCGTCGATTCCCATGCTCGTTTTGGCCTTGTTCGGAGGCGCTATCGCCGACAGGGTTCAACGAAAACGCCTGATACAGATCGGTCAGGGTGTCGCTGGCGTTCTATCTTTGGTCGTTGCAATTGCCATTTACACTGACCACATCGAGTGGTGGTATTTGATGATATCCGGCCTCGTTCAAGGCACGGCTTGGTCGTTTATGATGCCTGCTAGACAGGCGATAATACCCCAATTGGTAGGGCGGGACAAACTCACGAACGCGATGGCGCTCAATGCTGCTGGTATGAGCGTGATGACACTCCTGGCTCCCGCGTTAGCGGGAGGTCTTTATGCCTGGGCAGGCCCGGACAAGGTGTATTTCATTATTGGCGGTCTCGGTATTGTCGCGCTGATTGTGACATCATTCATCCGGTCGCCCTCTGCTCCGCAGCGGACTCGCAAGCCCGCAATGCTAAGAGACATCGGCGAAGGGCTGTTGTATATCCGCAGAAACAATCTCGTCATGGTGCTTTTGTTCATGGGACTGGCGACGTCACTCCTCGCGATGCCATTCCGGTTCTTGATGCCGGTGTTCGTTGTGGATGTATATAATCTCGACTCCAGGGCGATGGGACTGTTAATAGCAGTCATGGGCGCAGGCTCGCTCGCCGGGTCACTGGTCATCGCGGCGCTGGGGAACTGGAAGCGAGGCATGTTGCTCATCCTCGGCAGTTTCGCGTCTGGCATAGCGCTCTTGCTGCTCGTGCTGTTCCCGTTTTATTATGCGGCGGCGGCCATCATGTTGATTCTGGGAATCGGTGATTCAACCCGGCGCACGCTGAACCAGTCGATGATGATGGAGGTTGTTGAGGATCAGTTCCGAGGGCGCGTCATGAGCGTGTTCATGATGAACTTCGGGCTGATGCCTCTGGGCGTGCTCCCAACCGGCCTGATGGCCGACGCGTTCGGGCCACGAATTGCAATCGGCACCCTTGCCGTGATGTTGCTGATCATCACGACCTTGATACTGGTCACCCAGAAGCATCTGCGCTCGATTCGCTGAGGTGCTTCAACGAATAAAAGGCGCTGATTCTGGGGAATAGCTCGTCAGAACTCGGGTGTCCACGGATACTGTAGGGTTGCCAACGCGCGGTCAAAATTTCGAACCGACCCTGTCTTGCGCTCTTCGATTCGTCCGGCGCGCAGGAGCGTTGCCAGCGTCGTGCCTCCCAAGTAGATCGAAGCCAAGTTACTGACCGAGAGTTCAACGTCTGGCGATTTGCTAGTTGGTGTGCATATTGCGCCTGCGGCGTTGGTCTCGGTATCGATACAGCCGTGGTTCCAATCGCACAACAGGTCGCGGACCCGGAGGACGATGTGGCACTCGGACGCGTAGCCTCGATTTGATAGTGCCCTTGATACGTCGATTAATCGGAGCCAAAGACCGTCTTCGACTGAATGTTCTAGCCGCTGTGCGTCCTCGAGCAGCATTGGCAAAGGGTCATCTAGTGGACGGTTCGATGCCGATATTGAATCCTTAAGGTCGATTCCGAAACAATGTCGCCACAACGCGGGTTCTGCTGCCGCTGTCGTTCCGAGTCGCAAAATTACGATTACTTCTTTTTGGTTTCGGATACGGTAGGATACGATCCCTTCCGTGGCGTTGTTGCTCTCGACCACGACGTGGAACAACTCGCTGCTGCCCTCGCGCCAATGTTCAGGATCGGATACGAATGCGTCCCACCACTGGTCAGTGTAATTGAACATGCCTACGCGCATCGGACTGACGCAGTTGTGTATGAAAGGCCAAATTGTCCGAGCTTCCACAGGATCGACAAATCGCGTTGGACCTTCGAATTCTTTAGTGTGCGCGATCGCTGTATGGTCGCGGCGTATTGTCCAGTTTTCGGTCCGTGAGGCGATCCCGTAACCAAACCTCTCCTAGATCGAGCTCTCCGTCGCGGTGAGACCGGCGATAGCCTCTGCCCGGTCGTGGAAATCGGCCAATTGGAGTTCGGTCATTCTGGTGGGGATGCCTCGTCTTCGATGCGTAGGCAAGACGGACACCCAATCTACGTATGCTAACGGAACCGCGCCGCCTGGAACGGTAATCTGGAATGTGTGAGCAGATGTGGTCCCAACGATCCTGTCGTTGTGGAAAGCGCCGATGGTCCGGCTGATTTCAGTTGTGCCCCTAGTCTGAATTTGTCTGGCTTCAGTCGTATGCTCGCCGAAACCCAGGGCAGCCTGCACTACCAAGTAGGAAACTCTGCCTCGGTGATTGTCCTTACCTGTGTGTGATCACAGAGTGGGTTCAACAAGCTCACGCTTTCCGTGGGCGCAAATTGGCGATGGCATCTACGGATATCGACTCGCTGACCGAATCGGGGTGTGGAGATTCAGGCTTAACGTGAAGAGGCGATCATATCGATCGCCTCTTCACGTTCGTCGATTCGTCGAATTAGTGGTCTAGGAGTTATTCTCAGATTCCATCTTAGTCGCAATTTCTGCGACCTGAGCGACGCTCTGTGCAACCACCGCCGGGTTCAAACCCGCCGCGTGGTCGCGGTAGCCCGCCCTGTCGAGCATCGGAGCAAGTTTGCCACCGCGGAAAAGGTCCAGCGCCCACTCCAATGGATCGGGCACCGCGGTCTTGTCCAGGTAGAGACGCTGATTCTTCGCGCGCGGCCCGTAGTGATAGTGGGGAGCTTTTTGGAAACAATCGAAGGTGAGTAGCTCTCGCTCCTCGCCGCCGATATCGCCCATTACGTGAATTGCGATGCCTTCGTCCCCGCCGAGGTGACGGTACTCGATGCCAAACCGGACAGGCCCAGCTTCTACGATCACATCGCCACGGTTGTGGATCACGATTCTCCGACCTTCTTGCGACATCTCACGAGCCTTCGCTTCGGTCTCGTCGAGCGTAGAGGCGAGCGCATCGGTGTCGATACTATCCGCCAATTCTTCGTAACCTGCGCGGCGCACCATCTCAGGCAGTTGGTTGCGTAGTTGGGAAATCGTCCAGTCCAGTGGATTGCCTTCGGTGGTCTGGTCGAGCATCAGACGCTCATTGCGCTTCGCCGGGCCATAGTGATAGTGAGGCGCGTGGTCGAAACAATCGAACCTGAGCAACTCAACTTCTTCCCCGTCCACATCGCCCAGCGCATGGATGCACAGGCCTTGGTCGGAGAGCAAGTCGCGGTACTCCATTCCAAACTTGATGTTGCCATCGCCTATAATTACGTCTCCGCGTTCTGCCATTTCAGAAACCTCCCGCCGGGTAAGGGTTGGAATTTTCCGCGATTATATCCTCTATGCCTGTGGGCGTAAACTATAAGTGGACAGACCGGGGAATTTCGCCCACAATTACCGCCAACACACTTGAGAGGTGCAAAATGCGTCTGGAAGATAAAGTTGCGATCATCACCGGTGGAGCAAATGGCATGGGGGCCGAGGAAGCCCGAATGTTCGCCAGAGAAGGGGCCACAGTCGTCGTTGCAGACATGCGAGACGAGGACGGCGAGGCTGTGGTGACCCAGATCGCCGCATCAGGCGGAACAGGCGTCTACGTCCATACCGACGTGACCAGCGAGTCCGATTGGCAACGGCTGGTTGATCAGACGGTTTCACAATTTGGGAAACTGAATATACTGGTGAACAACGCGGGCATCAGCAGCACCGCTTACGCTGACCCAATGGACATTGATGGCTGGACTCACATTATGGACGTGAACGCCACAGGGGTATTTTTGGGAACCCGCGCTGCGATTCCGGCGATGAAAGAAGCTGGCGGCGGATCTATCGTCAACATTTCCTCGATCATGGGTTTCGTCGGTGGCGAGGGCGGGCACCCCGCTTACCACGCCTCAAAAGGCGCAGTGCGAATATTCACAAAAGCTATCGCGGTCAAGTACGGCCCCGACGGTATTCGGGCCAACTCGGTTCATCCAGGATTCATGCCACCGATGACCACGGCGACGCCACAACGGCCCCAACGGGACGAGCATATCCGCCTGACCCCATTGCGAAGGACGGGAGAGGTTCATGAAGTGGCGAACGGAGTGTTGTTTCTGGCATCTGATGAGGCCTCGTTCATCACGGCCACCGAGCTTGTGATTGATGGTGGATTCATTTCGCGCTAGGAGTTATTTTCCGCTCCAGGCGCGGGCAAATCGTCGCGCATCTAAGGCAATTTCACGACTCAACCCCAGGTGAACAGTACTTTGCCAGTCGTCGCGCCTGTGAAAAGCTCGTATGCTTCCACCGCCTGATCTAGTTGGAACCGCTGGGTAATCAGATCGTCCAGCGGCACATTTCGCTCAACAACGAAATCTGCGACCTCAGCAAGACCGCCAGTGCTGAATGTCCACGAGCCATAAATCGTCAGTTGTTTGTGAATGATTTGCGGGCTGACGTCAAACTTCGTCGTGTTGCCCTCCCCAACAAAACACACGCGGCCCCAGTATTTCACGGCGTCAACCGCATCGTTCCGCACCTGTGAGATGCCGGTGGCGTCCAGTGTCGCATCAGGGCCTTCGCCATGAGTCAGTTGCCGGATAGCTTCAACCGAGTTGCCATCTGAGGCATTGACAACGGCATCCGCTCCCAACTTTTTGGCAAGTTCCAGCCGTTCAGGCACAACGTCAACTGCGATCACGCGAGCGCCCATCGACTTGGCGAACAGCGTTCCGGATGCTCCCACCGGGCCCTGACCGAAAATGGCGATAGTGTCCATCGCACTGATGCCCAGTCTCTTGAGGGCGTGGAACGCGGTTCCGCTTCCGCAGGCGCACGCCGCCCCTTGTTCAAAGGTCAACGCGTCCGGCATCTTGATACACGTAGATTCTGGGCATAGCAGATAGTCCTGATGCCCTCCGTCCTCTGTTGAACCATATACTTCGTGATGATGGAGGCACATCTGCGTGTACCCGATTCGGCACATCGAGCAAGCGCCGCATCCGGTGTAATGGTGCATCATGACACGGTCTCCGACCTTCACCTGCGTCACGTTTGGGCCTATTTCCGCGATGACGCCGCAGGGTTCGTGGCCTCCGACATGCAGGAGCTCGGGAGAGGCCTTTTCCGTCTTGGGCATCCGATAAGGCCGCAAGTCACTGCCACACAACCCGGACGCCTTCATCTCGATTACGACTTCTCCCGAGCCTGCGGACGGCTTTGGCAGTTCACGAATTTCCAATTCACTGTCGCCCAAAAACACAACGCCTTTCACGGTAATCCCTCCACAAACGAAATCTTCGATATTCGGCTTCGAAACTGCCGATGTTCCAACTTGACAGACCGAAATTTCCTGAAATTGACTTAGAGAGTGCTTATGCTACAATTCGCGCGTCCGTTCTTCAAGGGCATCGAATCGAGAACAAATTCGGAGGATAGCACATGCGTCCGATCACCGAGGTTGCGGAGGAGTTGGGGCTTGACCGGGAATCGGTAATTCCCTATGGTCACTTCAAGGCGAAGATTGAGCTGAGTGCCATCAAAAAAGGTGGTCGTCGCGGCAAGATGGTCGTCGTCACTGGGATCACGCCGACCCCGGCAGGAGAAGGCAAAACAACAACGACCGTAGGGTTGACCCAGAGCCTCGGACGACTAGGGAAAAAGGTGGTCGCCACTTTGCGGGAACCTTCGCTTGGCCCTATATTTGGAATCAAAGGTGGAGGGACCGGCGGCGGAAAATCCCTGATTCAACCCGAAGACGAGGTGAACATCCATTTCACAGGCGATGCTCATGCAGTCGCATCGGCCCACAACTTACTGGCGGCGCTCACCGATAACGCTGCGCAGAGAGGCCAGGTGGACGGATTCCGCCCTGAAGGTATGACTTGGCGCCGTGTAATGGATGTTGAGGACCGAGCTATTCGTTCGATCATCGCTGGAGTCGGCGGCTCGAACAACGCCCCTCTGCGCGAAACAGGATTCGACATCGTTACCGCGTCCGAGATAATGGCTATCCTCGCGCTGGCCCGCGATTTGGAGAACTTGCGAGAGCGCATCAGTCGCATCGTAGTCGGCTACACCGGCGACAACAAACCCGTCACTGCCGCCGACGTCAACGCCGTCGGCTCGATGATGGCGCTGCTTAGATACGCCATCCAACCCAACATCGTGCAGACCACAGAAGGTCAGCCCGTTATCGTTCACGCCGGACCGTTCGGAAACATAGCCCACGGATGCAGTTCGGTGGTGGGCGACAGGCTTGCTCTTGGTTACGCCGATTACGTGTTGTCAGAAGCAGGATTCGGGGCGGACCTCGGATTCGAAAAATTCATGCACATAAAGGCTCGATTCAATGACCTGGAGCCCAGCGCTGCGGTGCTCGTCGCCTCCGTGCGGGCAGTCAAGTACCACGGAGGCGTTCGCCCAAGAGACCTGGACACGCCTAACGAAGAAGCAGTGCAAAAGGGTGTCGAAAATCTCGAACATCTCATCGGAGTCATAAAGTCGTTCAACCTTCCTGTTGTCGTGGCGCTGAACCACTTCCCCACCGACACGCCGGCTGAGACAGCCATTGTCAAAAAAGCCGCTGAAGAAGCCGGAGCGTTTGCCGCCGTAGAAAGCAAAGTTTTCGCCGAAGGCGGAGCAGGCGGCATGGAGCTTGCCCAAGCTCTGCTTGAAGCCACCGAGGGCGAAGACCCTGAGATCAACTACGCTTATGATGTCGAGGCGCCTATACTGGACAAAGTGCAAGCGCTCGCGAAACTTGTTTACAATGCCGACGGGGTTCAGTGGGCGCTACCAGCCAGACGGCTCAGGCGGCAGTTTGAAGAGAACGGCTGGGGCAACCTGCCAATCTGCATGGCGAAAACCCATCTGTCCATCTCCCACCGGGCGGCACTCAAAGGGCGACCTTCTAACTACACCTTCGAGGTTTCCGACATCCGGGCTTCGGTGGGCGCAGGATTCATTTACCCCATCGCTGGGAATATCGTGACCATGCCTGGTTTGCCCGGCAGTCCTCGCCAATTGGACGTCGACGAGAGGGGCAACATCCTGGGATTGTAATACTGGCGCGCTATAGGACTCCACGAGTTATAATGGGTACACTTTAAACTATTGAGACGCGCCTGTGCCCGAATTCTTCAACACGGTTGCCCCAGCCGACGCAGTGGCGGTGCTCAAATGCCGGCTGGATCGGCGACTACATTCAGAGCCCATACCAGCGGTGGACTCACTACACCGTGTTACTAGCGCATTGGTGATTTCGACGGAAGAACTACCTTCATTCGCTAGGTCTAGCATGGATGGTTATTCCGTGCGAGCACAGGACACCTACGGAGCATCGGAGTCCCTACCTGCGTTGCTGACTGTCGTTGGCGACGTGCCAACCGGCCAGCAATCGTCAGTTTCTCTGAGAATCGGAGAGGCGGCCGTGGCCTATACAGGGGGCATGCTGGCGCAAGGCGCCGACGCTGTGGTCATGATCGAGCGCACGTTGACCGTGGATGAAAACACGATCGAAGTAACATCGCCGGTGGCTCCAGGTGAAAACGTCGTTCAGGTGTCCGAGGACGTCGAGTTGGGTGATGTCGTTTTGCCTTCAGCCCACCGAATACGCTCTCAGGACGTCGGTGGCATGCTCGCGCTTGGCATCACCGAGGTCGAAGTAGTCCGCAAACCCAGGGTTGCAATTATCTCTACAGGCGACGAGTTAGTCATGCCCGATGAAACGCCAAAGCCCGGCCAGGTTCGTGACATCAACAGCTACACGATTGCGGCCCGCGTCACGGAATGTGGCGCCGTGCCGGTCAACTATGATCTGGTGCCGGACAACTTTGAAGCCCAACTCGCAGTGGCGCAAAGGGCTTTTGATTCAGCTGATGTCTTGATATTTTCAGCCGGTAGTTCTCTGAGCAGCCGCGATATGACTATCGACGTGTTGAATCGTCTGGGCGAACCCGGAGCGCTCGTGCATGGCATATCAATCAAGCCTGGCAAGCCAACCATTGTGGGCATTGCAAAAGGTAAGCCGCTGTTCGGACTGCCCGGCAATCCGGTGTCGGCGGTCGTTGTGTTTGATCTGGTGGTCAGGCCGATTATCCATCTTGTATCGGGATTAACAGAGTCGCCGGCCTGGCCCCCTGTCATGGCGATTCTCTCCAGAGATGTTCCCTCCGTCGCGGGTCGAGAAGACCACATCCCTGTTCGCCTTCATCGAGAAAATGGAGTCCTATGCGCTGAGCCGGTGTTCGGCAAGTCGAATCTGATTTTCACGCTGGTTAACTCCGATGGAATGATGGCAATTCCAATGGACGATGGTGGCCGATACGCTGGCGAACAAGTCGAGGTCCGGCTGCACGGCGGTCCGTGAATCGATCATGCGTCAACAAGGTCATCGCCACGGAAGAGATTACTACCTCAGCGACTTGCCCCTGGATGAGGCGCTCGAACGATTCAGCGCCCAACTCGATCAGTCTGGGGTCGCCTTAACCACTGCTTTTGAAACCATTCCGTTGATCGAAGCCCGCGGCAGAGTCACAGCGGCGCCAGTTTGGGCAGTCGCGTCCTCGCCTCACTATGACGCTGCCGCGATGGATGGCATCGCTGTCCGAGCCAAAGAGACGATTGGCGCTACTGAGTCTTCTCCGCTTAGACTCTCTTCACCAGATCAGGTTAGATGGGTCGACACCGGCGATCCGATGCCGGATGGTTTCGACTCGGTGATAATGGTCGAGCATGTCCACGAACTCGACGATGCAACCATCGAGATTCAAGCGCCTGTGCCGCCCTACCATCACGTTCGCCCCATCGGCGAAGATATTGTCGCCACCGAGTTGATTCTGCCTAAGAACCATGTCCTTCGACCAGTTGATCTAGGAGCATGCGCCGCCGCTGGATTAACTGATGTGTCGGTTAGTCGAAAGCCCGTGGTGACGATAATTCCCACAGGCACGGAACTTGTGCCCATTGGCGCGACACTGAAACCGGGTGACATCGTTGAATTCAACTCGCTGATTATCGGAGGTTTGGTGGACGAATGGGGAGGCAGTTCTCAGACGTCGCCGCCCGTGGCTGACGACTACGAAGCGATCAAGACCGCTGTGTCCAATGCGGCTGTCGAATCTGACATCGTGTTGGTCAACGCAGGCTCTTCCGCCGGTTCGGAGGACTACACAGCCGAAATTGTCGCTGATCTGGGTGAGCTTGCGGTTCACGGAGTCGCCATCCGACCTGGACATCCGGTCGTGTTGGGTGTCGTGAATGGCAAACCGACTCTCGGCATCCCTGGCTATCCGGTCTCTGCCGCTCTGTCATGCGAACTATTCGTCAAACCCCTGATTGAAAAGGCGCTCGGTCTCCGAGAAGTGTCGCGCGATATCGCCGACGCGACGATAGCTCGTAACGTGCATTCTCCTTTGGGAGAAGACGAATATCTGAGAGTCAAATTGGGACGGGTCCGAGAGCGCATGGTGGCGACGCCAATACAGCGAGGCGCCGGAGTGATTATGTCTCTGGTTAGAGCCGACGGACTGGTGAAAATTCCACGACTCAGTGAAGGCGTTGAGGCCGGGACGCAAGTTACAGTTAACCTATTGAGACCATTGGAAGCCATTGAACACACAATCGTCGCGACAGGAAGCCATGATCTAGTGCTTGATCTCATCGCCAGCGAGTTAACCGGCACAGGCGGTGTTTCATTCGCAAGCTCCAATGTCGGCAGTTTGGGAGGTCTCAGAGCAATTGATCGAGGCGAAGCCCATTTGGCTGGGACTCATTTGCTGGACGAAGAGTCTGGCGAGTACAACGTCTCATTTTTGCGACGTTACGTGCGAAACCAGTGTGTCGTCCTGGTAAATCTCGTGCATCGGGTGCAGGGGTTCATAATTCCGAAAGGAAATCCCGCCAGTATCGAATCGCTCAACGACCTTGCCCGAGAAGACATCGTGTTCGTTAACCGACAACGCGGTTCAGGCACCAGAGTTCTTCTAGATTACAAACTTGTTGCGGCTGGTATAGACACTCAACAAGTCACCGGTTACGAACGAGAGGAATATACGCACCTTGCTGTCGCGGCGGCAGTCGCCGGAGGAAGAGCCAACGTCGGACTCGGCATCTTGTCGGCGGCTCGGGCCATCGGCATGGATTTCATTCCACTGTTCAACGAAAGGTACGATCTTGCAATACCTGAAGATATTTACGATTCAGAACTTCTTGCCCCCATGTTGCAATTGATTCAATCATCGGATTTCCGGATTAAAGTAGAGGAGTTGGGCGGTTATGACGCCGGGCAAATGGGAGAAGTGATCGCCAGAATTGCTGGCCCACTAAAATGAGGTGTGTTACGCTGATTTTACAGGCGATATCATGACATCGAACGACGAAATAACAGGCGTAATCCTCGCTGGAGGCATGAGCAGAAGGCTCGGTCGAAACAAGGCGTTGGAACTGGTTGGAGGACGTCCGTTGATCAGTCGTGTTATCGAGCGGGTGGGTTCTGTGGCAAATCAGATTCTAGTTGTCGTGAATAACGACCAGCGGTCCCAGGAGCTAGACTTGCCTCCTAGTGTGAAATCTGTAGTGGACGAGTATCCTGACACCGGTTCGCTTGGGGGGATTTACACTGGTCTCTCCAGAGCCAGGACGCCATGGATTGTGGTTGTCGCCTGTGATTTGCCATTTCTGAACAAGAAACTTCTAAAACTTCTGGTAGACAATCGCCGAGACTCTGACGTAGTTGTCCCTGTGTTGGATGGCAGGCCGGAGCCGACTCACGCGGCCTATTCAAAAGTCTGCATTCCTCACATCCGCGGAAAAATCGAAAGTGGCCGACTGAAGATCGCCGGATTCTTCGATGACGTGGCAGTGACCAGCATTCCTCAGGACGAAGTGGAAAGGATTGATCCCCAGAGGTTCAGCTTTTTTAACGTCAACACCCAGGACGATCTCGACAGAGCAAACCAACACGCAAATGAATGCTGACAACCTGGATATCACATTGACGCGCGGCCCTGACAACTCTGCCACTGTCCAAATCACGGTGCGATTGTTCGGAACGGCGAGGCGCGCCGCCGGGATGACCCACCTTGAGATTGCTGCTCCTGCGAGATGTTCAGAACTCCAGTTAGCTCGCCTGATCCAAAGTTCGATTCCCTCGCTCGTTGGCCCCGTTATCGACATCGATACTTTAAGATTGAAGACCAGCCACACATTCAACCTCAATGGAGTGGCATTTATTGATGGAGAGGTGGAACTGCGATCAGGAGACGAGATTCTTTTATTTTCTAGTCAGGCTGGAGGCTGAGCGTGTACGGGTACCACGGCAGAGCATTAATCGTTGACCTGAGCGCCAAGTCAACCGAATGGGAAGCGATACCAGAGTCAATCCTCCGCAAGTTCATCGGCGGCACCGGCCTGGGCGCGTATCTGCTCTACCGACATTGCCCGGCTGGCGTTGATCCTTTTCACCCCGACAATCCCCTGATATTTGTCGGAAGTCCATTGGTCGGTAGCAGGTTGACGACGTCCAGCAAATTCGCGGTGCTCACGAAATCTCCATTGACCGGGATGATCGGCGATTCTTTGTCATCCAGTTTTATCGCTGTCGAGATGAAGAAGTCGGGTTGCGACGCCCTGATAATAAAAGGGCGGAGCGAAACTCCCACGTTGCTCACGATCCTCGACGGCGAAGTCAATTTTCATGACGCATCCCGACTGATGGGCCTCGATACATTTGAGACCGAAACAAAAGTTAAAAAACAGATCGGACACTGGACTCGTGTAGCCTGCATTGGCCCAGCCGGAGAACGCATGGTCCGATACGCCAGCATCGCCAATGACGGGGGCCGTCAGGCGGGTCGCACCGGCACGGGCGCGGTCATGGGGTCCAAGAACCTCAAAGCAATCGGTGTGCGGGGCGGCAGTTTGCCGGATGTGTACGATCCCGACGGCCTGAACGAAGTTGGCCGTGATCTGTCCCGTCGGAGCCTGGGGCCTGCCACTGAGAAATATAGAACGCTGGGAACGCTCGCCAATGTAGCTGTGTTTGATGCCCTCGGAACGCTTCCGACTCGAAACTTCCAGCAGACCACATTTGAATCGGCCCAGGAAGTTAGTGGCGAGGAGTTTCACGAGACTCATTTCGTAAAAAACTCCCACTGCGCCAACTGCACAATCGGCTGTGAGAAGATCGTCGTCACTACGGACGGCGGGACCAAGAAACAAGGCCGCATGGAATATGAAAGCGCCTTCGCTCTGGGCTCGTTGGTGGGCGTCGGTGATCCAAACGCAGTGATCAGAGCTTCAACCTTTTGTGACGAAATGGGAATGGACACGATCAGCGCAGGAGCGACGATCGCGTGGGCGATGGAGTCCTTCGAGCGCGGCCTGATCACATTAGAAGACACCGGCGGCATCGACCTGCGTTTTGGCAATGCCGAAGCAGTGATAGAATGCCTTCAGATGATCGCCAAGAGAGACGGGATAGGCAATCTCCTGGCTGAAGGCAGTCTTCGAGCAGCACGGTCTGTCGGCGGCGGGTCCGACGCCTGGGCCATGCAGGTCAAGGGGCTTGAGATGCCCGGATATGAGCCTCGTTCGCTCAAGACGATGGCGCTGGGGTTGGCGGTAAGCACCAAAGGGGCTTGCCACAACCGGTCGTCAGCCTACGAAGCGGATTTCTCGGCACGGGTCGACCGTTTCTCTGCTGACGATGCTAGAGGGCAGATCACAATGGACGGTGAGGACTTCTCAGCCGTCCTCGACTCTCTGATATGGTGCAAATTCTTGCGCAAGGCGTTCGACGATTTTTACGGCGAGTCCGCTTCCGTATTTCAGCAAATTACCGGCTATCCGATAACTCCGGACGAGTTGAAGCTAGCCGGCGAGAGAATCAACAATATGAAAAAGCTGTTCAACATCCGCGAAGGCTGGGTTCGCGATGATGACACCCTGCCGGGTCGGGTCTTGTCTGAGAACCTTGTGGATGGCGTCGGCAAAGGCGTAGGCTTGAGCCACGATGACTTGGACATGATGATCGCTGGTTATTACCGTGTCCGAGGTTGGACGTTCGAAGGCGACATACCTGCATCGAAATTGGAAGAACTGGGCCTCGACATGATTGTCCAAAATGCTGAAACGACCAACGTGTAAAGGGGCCAATTTGACGTCAGAACGAAACATCTTGAGGCGCGAGCTTCGGGAAAACTTCCCGAGAGATCATGGGCAACTTCTGCCCGCGTTGCACTACCTACACCACCAATTCGGACACCTGCCTGAATGGGCGATGGAGGTCGTTAGCTGGCATCTCGGGATTGCCGCATCTGAAGTTTACGGAGCAGCCACGAGCTACACCGAGCTGCGAATCGACAAGCCCGGGAAGCACATCGTGCGGGTTTGCACCGGACTAAGTTGCTGGGCGAACGGAGCAAGCGACGTTCTCGCATCCTTGCAATCGCGATTCGACATGCATTCTGGCTCAACCACCGATGACGGACAATTCACCCTGGAAGAAATTCCCTGCGGATTCGTGTGCGCGCTCGCCCCTGCAATTGAGATGGATGGCGCATGGCATGGCAGAGTCTCGTCGGATGATGCATCGAGGCTCATCAAAGAGGCAATGAGCTCATGAGCGATCAAGATGTCAAAGCCGCCTTTAACGCAATATTCAAATCATCCAACGAGAACATATCTGCCAGGTTTTCCGACAAATCTCGCGTGATCGTGCAATGGAGTCACTGTTCGGCATCTGCGGGAGTCGAGTCAATCGCTGAACAACTCGCCTCGCAACTGTCGGAATCCGCCGTTCTAGTCGTTTCAGGATGCGACGGGGCATGTTATGAAGCACCGGTCGTTACAGTCGGAAACGTCAGGCATGTCCGTGTGGCCCCTGAGGACATCCCCGACATCCTAAGCAACCTTGCAAATGTCCATTCCCAACCAGCCGCCGAATCCCATCCATTCTTCTCTCGCCAGACCCGCATAGCGCTAGACGGTTGCGGAACACTGGAATCCACACACATCGACGATTACATCAGCAACGGTGGCTATTCAGGTCTCGCCGCGTCCCTTCAGAGCGCTCCAGAGCAGGTCATTGAAGAGGTCAAAGCCTCCGGCCTTCGAGGTCGGGGCGGAGCGTACTTTCCGGCGGCGCTGAAATGGGAAGCCGCGCGCAACGTTCGCAACACACCAAAGTACCTGGTAGTAAATTGCGAGGAGGGCGAGCCTGGAATTTTCAAAGACCGTCATCTGATGGAAGGCGTTCCTCACCGGATTCTCGAAGGCGCGATGATCGCGTCCTACGCCGCCGGAGTCACAGAGGCAATAATCTATATCAACGCCGAGGCTGAGTTGTCCGCTGAACGCATGGGGTCGGCGATCCTGGCCGCGCGAGCGCTGGGGCTGATCGGGAAAAATATCCTTGAGTCTGGATTCGATCTTGAAGTGGAAATCAGGCGCGGCGCTGGAGGGTATGTTTGTGGCGAAGAGACGACGCTCCTGAACACATTGGAAGGCTACCGAAGAGAGCCGCGTTTGAAGCCGCCTTTTCCAACTGAAGCCGGACTAAATGCGAAACCAACGGTCATAAATAACCCCGAAACGCTGGCCAGTCTTCCTTACATCTTGAAGAATGGCGCTTCGGTATTCAAAGCGATCGGGACAGAAGCTGACGCCGGCACCAAAATCATAAGCCTAAGTGGTGTAGTCAATCGATCTGGTGTCGCCGAGTTGCCGATGGGCACAACGCTACGGGACATCGTCGATCAGGTGGGGGGCGGTCCCAAAGCAGGCAGCTCCCTACGCATGTTGGGTGTCGGTGGGCCGTCCAGCGGGGTTTTTCCGGTTTCTATGCTGGACACGCCTATCAAGGGTGGCATGTTACACGAATCTGGGGTCATGTTAGGCGCCGGAGGCGTAATCGTTCTGGACGATCGCGTGAGCCTACTCGAAGTCATGCGAAATCTCGCCTCTTACAATGCCAACGAATCCTGCGGTAAATGCACGCCTTGCCGTGAAGGAACGCCTCGCATGGTGAATTTGGTAGACAAGATCGCGGCCGGCGATGGCAAATCTCAGGACATTGAGGAAATGGAGTACCTCGCTCGCGTAGTGAACTCTGCGTCGTTATGTGGTCTGGGCCAGGCCGCAGGAAATCCAATCCTCAGCGCTCTGCATTTCTTTGGCGATGAACTGGCGATGCTGACGACGGCATGACATTCGCCCGGTGTGATTCAAACCTAAGACCGATTGAACAGGAACTGCGTTAATGAGTATCACCCTTTCGATAAACGCCAACCAGATCGACGCCCCCGAGGGCTCGTCGGTTTTGGACGTGGTCAACATCTCGGGAACCTACATCTCGCAGCTTTGCAAAGACCCTGACATGAAGGCCATCGGCGCATGTCGGACCTGCCTAGTGCAGATCGAGGGAGTCCGAGGATACCCGGCTTCGTGTTCGACTCCGGCATCGGATGGCATGAAGATCTGGACCGATACTCCTGAACTGGACTCGATTCGTCGCGGCGTCGTAGAGTTGACGTTGTCGATGGTCGGTGAGAATGTTCAGGACGGCCCCAGCGACTTCCAAGAGCTTTCGGTCGCCGCGAATCATTACAACATAGATAAATCCCGGTGGGAGCCTCGCGAGCGCGAAACCGTCGACGATAGCAACCCGGTCTTCAACATCGCTATGGACTCCTGCATCTTGTGTGGCCGATGTGCCCAGGCGTGCCAGGATGGCCATCAATTTATTGGAGCCATCGATTTTCTTGGCGCCGGACAATCTTCGCGTATCGGCACATTCATGGACAAACCTTTGCTAGAGTCCGTTTGCACCACCTGCGGCTCGTGCCTTGCGTCCTGCCCCACAGGCGCCATAGACGTAAAGTTCGCGCCAGCCCAAGAGATCAAAACCGTCACAACGACTTGCCCCTACTGCGGAGTTGGATGCGGAATAAAGGCCAAAGTGGACGCCAAAGACCAAATCATCGAGATCGAAGACGACCCTGACAACCTCTCAAGCGTCGGAATGTTGTGCGTCAAAGGCAGGTTCGGTTTCTCGTTCGTGAACCATGAAGACAGGATCAAGTCTCCTCTGATTCGCAAAGACGGAGAACTGACACCGGTGAGTTGGGAAGAGGCGATGGAGTATGTCGCTGACAACTTGATCAAATATCGCGGCGATGCTTTCGGCACTCTGGCCTCTGCCAAAGCAACCAACGAGGATGGCTATATCCAACAGAAATTCGCCCGACTGATAATGCAGAGCAACCACATCGATCACTGCACACGCTTATGCCACTCCCCTTCCGTCGAGGCGATGTTGACGGCCCTGGGAAGCGGAGCGACATCTAACAGCTACGTCGACTATGAGGAGGCTGGCTGTCTGGTAGTCGTGGGTTCTGACGCTACATCGAACCATCCGGTTGCGGCCTCTCGGATGCGCCGAGCGGTAGTCGAACGCGGCGCGAAACTGATAGTCATCAACCCCAGGCGTATTGATATGTGCGACTACGCCGACATCTGGCTCAGGCCTCGTCCGGGAACCGACGTGGCGTTGTTGAATGCGATGGCCAAAGTAATCCTCGACGAGGGGCTGGCAGACACCAGTTTCGTTGATGACCGCACCGAAGGTTTCGACGAGTGGCGCGAAGTGGTTGAAAAGTACACCCTCGAATACGCCGAAGGAATCACAGGGGTTCGAGCCAACGATATCGCCAACGCGGCCCGGATGTATGCCCAACCGCCTTTCAGTGGGTCATGCCTCATCTGGGGCATGGGTGTCACGCAGCACACGATGGGGACCGCAAACGCTCACGGACTCCTCAATCTCGCTTTCGTGTCCGGTCAGTTGGGTAAGCCTGGGTCAGGAATCTCCCCGCTTCGAGGCCAGAATAACGTTCAGGGTTGCGGAGATGCCGGATGTGTACCCAACTCGTTCCCCGGATATCAGGTGTTGAGTGATGACACAATCTCCAAGTTTGAAAATGCTTGGAGCAACCAGCCACTCCCTAGGGAGCATGGCCTGGTCATTACCGATATGGTCACGGCGATGGATGACGGTCGCATAAAATCCATGTACGTGGTTGGAGAGAATCCGCTATTGAGCGAGCCCGATCTCACCCATGCCGAGGCCGCGTTCAAGAAACTGGACTTCCTCGTCGTGCAGGACATATTCCTTCACGAAACTGCTCAGATCGCTGATGTTGTGCTTCCCGCTACCACATTCGCCGAGAAGGACGGCACCTTCACCAACAGCGAACGCAGAGTCCAGCGTGTCCGCAAGGTGATCGAGCCTGTTGGCGACAGCAGGCCGGACTGGGGCATCATCGGCGAGCTAGGGCGACGTATCAGCGACAAGCTGGGACTGGAGCTTAAGCACGAGTTTGACTATTCGCACCCCTCGGAAATATTCGACGAATTGTCAGGCCTGACTCCCATCATGGGTGGCATCACCTATGATCGGTTGGAGCAGGAAGGCGGGATTCAATGGCCGTGCCCGACTTCTGACCATCCCGGTACCCGATACCTCTACGAATCTGATTTTCCGAGGGGACCGAAGGCCAAGTTCGTTGCGTTCGATCAAGGGCCTGCGGCTGACGAAGTTCCCACGGAACGCTTCCCGCTGATCCTGAACACCGGACGAATCCTGTATCACTGGCACGGCGGGACGATCACCCGGAGAGCGTCGAATTTGATGGCTCGGTCCCCAGAGCTTGAGCTTGCCATTAATGCTGAAGACGCCCAAAAGTATGGAATCGACGATGGCGACTGGGTTCGCGTTCGCTCTCGGAGAGGGGACATGGAGGCACGAGCTCTGTTTAGTGATAAACAGGCTCCGGGTGAACTGTTTGTCCCATTCGCAAAGCTCCAGGAACACGCCGCCAATTACTTGACGAATCCCGCGTTGGACCCAACCTCCAGGATTCCCGAATACAAGGTATGCGCGGTGCGCGTAGATAAGCTAGTAAATGGCGAAGTCGTCTCCGACGGTCGAAGGCGGCGGGTGAGGGTCTAATTTTCACCTCCGTGACACTCGAACCTCGGGCACATAGCGTTATATACTCTTGAGAGAAATTGACGCAATCGACTCACAAGGTGCAACCTCGCCATGACGCAACCGATATCTCAATTCGAAAAACCGTCTGCCACACAATACGACGGCACTAGGAAGATATTCCTCGTGCCCAATTACGTCCTTCCGCCAGGTATCCCTGAGGAAGGCGTTGCACACTTGGAGCGTTACTGGTCCGAGGTTCGAGACGCCATCGCGAATCTGGAAAGAAGCTTGGGTAAGGTCAGCCGAATTTATCACGAGATGATTTATGTCAAAGACGATGACGCGGTTGCTATGTTGGAGTCACTGAATCCCCACGGCTCCGTGTTCATCCAGGCCATGCGGAGTGGATCCGCAACGCTGGAAGCAGCCGAGGATCGAGAGGTAGTCGAGGAGCATATCGACTGGCAGAGAATCTTGTCGATTGGTCTGATGTCTCAGAAAATCTCGACCATGGCAATCGAAGGCTTCAACAACACCCTTCAGCAGCGATTCGACAGAATCGGCGAACGAATCGGCGAAACGCTTCAAGATGGAGAGACTGCGGCGCTGTTCATCAGAGAAGATCATCGTGTCCAGTTCCCATCCGATATTCAGGTATTTTATGTCGCCCCACCTGGACTGGATGCGCTAAAGCGATGGATGGACGCTCAAATCCAGGCCGAACAACCCGTCAAGCAGTCTGAACCGCAAACGACGGAATCGTAGCCGGATTCTGGCCGGCGGATGAATCTAATATGTGACCGAGATGGAGAAAATTCTGAATGGAACGTCCGAACGGAAATCCCCTGAGGAGCAGAGAATGGTTCGACACGCCGGAGCTTTACGGCTGGCTTCGAGAAGCCGCGTTCATGGCTCAGGGCCACGAGACTGAGTCGTATCGCGGGAAGCCTATTATCGGCATTTGCAACTCCTGGAGCGAGTTGACTCACTGCAACGCTCACCTTCGCGAACTGGCCGAGGCCGTCAAGCGCGGAGTCTGGATGTCAGGCGGGTATCCTATGGAGTTTCCGGTGATGTCCCTCGGTGAGTACAACATGCGCCCCACGACCATGCTTTATCGTAATCTCATGAGCATGGACGTTGAGGAGTCGATCAAGGCCAATCCGCTAGATGGAGTCGTTTTGTTGGGTGGCTGTGACAAGACAACCCCGGCGCTGTTGATGGGCGCGGCAAGTGCCGACATCCCGGCAATTCTGGTCACTGGAGGGCCGCAGTTGAAGGCCAACTGGCGAGGCGAAGAATTGGGGTCTTGCACTGACTGCAGGCGCTACGAGATTGAGCTTCGCGCGGGGCGCATCACCGAGGAGGACTGGTCAGAGCTTCAGACCTGCATCGTTCGCAGTCCTGGCCACTGCATGGTGATGGGCACGGCATCCACGATGGCGGCGATGGCCGAGGCGATGGGCATTGCCCTCCCCGGCAACGCAACAATCCCAGCCGTCGATTCTGGCCGCGCACGTCTGGCGGAAGCCGCCGGACGTCAGATCATGCGGGTTGTTGAACAAGGACTCACGCCCTCGAAGATCATGACGCGCCCAGCTATGGAGAACGCGATTCGCACGATGCACGCTATCGGCGGTTCGACGAATGCAATCGTCCATCTAACCGCCATCGCTGGTCGATTGGGCGTTGATCTGCCACTTTCCGTGTTCGACGATCTATCCCGCACCACGCCGTTCATCCTCAATTTGAAGCCCTCGGGCCAATACCTGATGGAGGATTTTCAGTATGCAGGAGGGTTGGCGGCTCTGCTTAAAGAGATAAGTCCTCTGTTGCACGCCGATGCGATGACGGTAACCGGACGATCGTTGGGAGCAAATATTGCAAGCGCAATAAATTACAATCCAGACGTCGTGAAATCATTGGATGCCCCATTGGACCCAGAAGGCGGCTTGGCGCTCTTAAACGGCAACCTCGCACCCGACGGAGCGCTTATCAAGCCCACCGCAGCCTCGCCTGAGTTGCTGACTCACCAGGGCCGTGCAATTGTGTTCGAGGACCACGACGATCTGGCCGCAAGAATAGATGACCCCAACCTCGACGTTCACCCAGATGACGTTCTAGTGATGCGAAACAGTGGCCCGATAGGAGCGCCCGGAATGCCGGAGTGGGGATTCCTGCCCTTGCCCAAAAAGATACTGGCGTCAGGAGTTCGAGACATGGTCCGCCTGAGCGACGCTCGCATGAGCGGCACTGCGTTCGGGACCGTAGTGGTGCATGTCACGCCAGAGTCTGCCAAGGGTGGCCCGCTAGCGGCTGTGCAAAACGGAGACACCATATCTCTAGATGTTCCGAATCGCCGCCTGGAACTGCTAGTCGAAGACCGCGAGATTCAGCGGCGGCTTTCCGAGTCGCCGCCGACGAAGCAACCGTTTGAACGAGGCTACGGCTGGATGTTCGCCCAACACATCCTCCAAGCCGACCAGGGATGCGATTTCGACTTCTTGAGGAAGGATTTTTCAGCCGGTTGATATTATGGTAGTGGCTCGCGCGTCAACCGGTAAGCACGGCCCTTAGCTCTTCGCGTTCGGATTCGATCATAATCCAGTCGGCGGCTTTGACGTTTTCTTCAATCTCAGCGGGCGGTCGAGCGCCGACCAGCCCGACACTGACGACAGGCTCAGAAATAACCCAAGACAGGGCCAGTTGAGCAATGCTCATATTTCGGGATGCGGCGATTTCCTTTAAGGCGTCGACTTTGCGAAGGTTGTCCAGGAACGTTTCGCCCTTGAACAGTGACTGGCCGAATGCCATAAGGCTTCCGCGCCAGTCATCATCCTCGAACTTCGTCTCCGGCGACATCGCTCCAGTAAGCAGACCGTGAGCCTGAGAACCGTAGGCCATGATGCCCATGTTATTCTCGCGGCAAAATGGCATGTTCTCAGCTTCCGGCCGGAAATCGAACAGGTGGTAGCCGACCTGGTTTGTCACTATTTTGAATGTGTTTCTGCTCTCTTCCATCATGGCTGGCGTGAAGTTGCTGACTCCGCCCTGTCGGATTTCACCCTGGCTCTTGAAATCAGCGAACGCCTCCATCGGCTCGGAGTACGGACGCGATTCGTCAGGCCAGTGGATTAGATACAGGTCCATATAGTCAGTCTGGAGATTTCGCAAACTCTCCTCAAGGCCATCAGAGAGGTGTTCTTTCGAGCTATTTCGTTGGGAAGCCGCTCCTGCTTCGTCCCCGAATAGGCCGCCCTTGCTGACTAGGACTACCTGGTCACGCTTGCCTTTGAGGGCCTTGCCGAGAAGCTTTTCGCCCTCGCCCCAGCCGTAAACGGCGGCTGTGTCAAATAGAGTGATGCCACTATCGATAGCCGCATGGATTGCGCGAACGACCTCGTCTTCATCAAATGAGCCATAGTGACCCTTGCCCATCGGCCATCCGCCGAACCCGATCACCGATGTCTTGAGGTCCGAGTCTCCAAAGTTTCTGTATTCCATGTGTTTTTCATTAAAACTCAGGCGTCGGGGCCCGCACAAGGTTTGTGATTACTGGAGTATCTGCACTTTGACTGCGCCAGTCGACTTGTCGTAAGAAGTCTCGAATCCCTGTTGTATCTGGTCCAAGCCGTAAGTGTGAGTCACCATCTGCTCGATGGGCGCTTTGCCAGAAGCGATCATGTCTATGGCCAATTCATAGTCATGGCGACCTTCCAGCACTGCATAGCATGAACTGAAGATTATCGACTGTTCGCTAATCATCGGCGTCAGGAAATTAAACTCAAAGGGCCTCCGGAATCCGCCAATGACCACGATCCGGCCCTGGTCACGCGTGACCGTCACCGCCTGATGCATCGTCGCTGATTGATAACCGCCAACCGTCTCGATGGTCACATCGGCACCCCGACCGTCTGTGGCGTCAGCGATCGTTTCCCAGAATGCGGGGCCGTCGTCCGGAAGAACCCCATCCGCCCCCAACTGTTTCGCCAACGTCGCCTGTTGTTCATACCGGGCCGTCGCAAATACCTTTTCTGCGCCCAGCGCCTTGGCTGCGGCAATCGCGGTCAATCCGATGGTTCCGGAACCCAGGACCGCAACCACTTCTCCGCCCTTCATATCCCCGCGACGAACACCGTGTATCGACACCGCCAGAGGCTCGACCAGCGCGGCTTCCTCCCAACTCATTGAATCCGGCACCCGATAGCAACCGATAGCCTTGCGTTTCATGAACTCAGCGAAGCCGCCGCCTTCAGGCGGGGCCATATTTGTGCACAGTTTGAATTGGCCCTGCCGACAGTACCAGCAGGTAGTGCAGGCGCGACCATGGCCGATGATCTCGACAGCAACACGCTGTCCCAGCAGCTTGGGGTCGACATTCTCCCCAATCTCTTCAATGATGCCAGCAACCTCGTGACCAACAGGCAATTTGTCGGGAGCGTCCTTGTCCATATTCATCTGGAGGTCAGAGCCGCATATTCCAGTGGCCTTGACGTTCAGGATGATGTCTTCTGGGCCGACTACAGGTTTCGGATGGTCGCGAAGTTCCATCTTGCCTTTGCCGTCGAAAAATGCGGCTGTCATCGTTGTCATTGCGGTCTCCTCTTCGTGCCAAATGTTGATCCAACGCAAACAATACCAGGCGACGGATCACGGGTTCGGTGATAGGAAAATAACTATGCGTTCGCCTTGGCGAATGCTTCTGCTCCGTCGAGGATTAGTGATGGCAGATTTATGGCAGTCTGCATGTCCCAAGCCATCTTGCGACCAGCAGCATGTATCCGGTCTTGCACAGACGTTTCCGCGGCTTTGACGTCGGGATGGTCTGGTTGTCCAGGAAGTCCCATCGACTGAGCAAGGTCGTTGGAACCCCACGCAAACGCGTCGATTCCATCGACGGCAAGGATTTCGTCAAGGTTCTCGAAAGATAACGCTGTCTCAAGCTGCGCCGATACGATCATCTCTTTGTTCGTCGCCGCCATCCATTCGGTTCTCTTCAGCCCTGGCTGATCCAGTAGTCGGCCATCGTTGTAGAAAGTGCCCTGCCCGCCGCCCCAGGAACGTTGCCCTTCTGGCACGAACCTGCAAGCATCAACCAACTGCTTTGCCTGTGCGGCAGTCTCGACGTGAGGACCGAGTATGCCCATCACCCCGCGGTCGAGGAACAGGTTGATGGTCGAACTTTGAATGTTTGGAACACGGGCCGTCACTGTCAGCCCGTATCCGTCGGCTGTGCGGACCATTTCGTCGATCGACTCGGGAGAAAACAGGCCATGTTCGCCATCCAGGTTTATGAAGTCGAATCCTCCCAACAGGCCAACAAGCCCTATTGACTCGGCGCTTGGGAAAACAAGCCCTAAGCCTACACCTAGTTTGCCATCACGGTTCTTGGCGAGAATCTTGTTTTTTCGGGTGTTAGGCATTATTTCGTCTCCTGTGATTAAGTGGATTTGCTTTAAATAGTTGGTTGCGTTACTAAACCAAAACTCAAAAAAGTTTAAGAATTGATAAATTCAAGCTGGTCGGAGAACATTTCGTTCATCATTGAGCGTATTTCGCGCATCGCGAGTTTGGAGGACGTTAGCGGATCGAGCATGGCAGCATGAATCGCGGCCTCGCAATTCTGCTCTAATATTGATTTGACCGTCAATCGCTGGACGTTGATATTGGTCTGAAACAGAGCGGCGCACTGCTCTGGAAGCTCTCCTACGGAGCATGGGTGAACGCAGGTGTCGTCGACCAAACACGGCAATTCCACGCATGATACATCGGGCAAATTAGGAACCAACCCCGTATTTTTTACGTTTACGTTCACTTACTTGAGTGTCCCGGTCTCCGTCGAGTCAATGATGTACGCCGCATACTCATTGGTGCGTTGAGCCACCATCGGAGCGTCGGATTCCAACTCTTCGTGGATCGTTTCGTAATGCGCGTCGACTCTTAGTTGCTGGGCGCGGGCGCCAAGATCAAATGGCGCTAGGTTGAACCGCTCCATTCTGATCGGGTCGCCCTGAAAGTATGGGACGTATTCTGACATGTGCCGGGTCGATTCTGAGACGAAATATTCCGCCTGCCTCAACACTTCGAACGGAACGGTATCCATGGAAATTTTTTGAGGGTCGTCCATGGCTTCAAAGAGGTTTAGGTAGGCATCAACGCCGTTTCGTTCGAGCTTAAGGAACCATGCCATGTGATTTATTCCCGCCTTTCAGTAGGACATCCCAGACTGGTCAGCGCCGATGTACTCCGAGAGTTGGCGGGTTGTGTTTTGAACACTGTGGCACAGGCAGACGTTGGGGAAGGTTGTGGCTTCGCCGATCGCCCAGCAAGCAATCGCCATTGGATTGGCGTAATTTAGCAACCAGGCGTGAGGGCAAAGCCGCTCCATGTCATGGCAGATGTCCAGCAGCTCGGGAACTGTTCTCAATGCCTTAATGATTCCGCCTGGGCCAATTGTGTCCCCCACAGCCTGGTCGATTCCCAGGCGCTGAGGTATGCCCCTGGCCACACCGTCATCGTCTCCGACAGGAATAGTCGTGATCACAAAATCTGCGCCCTCCAGAGCCTTAACGCGATCATTAGTGGCTTCTATCTGAACTCCGATCTTCGAATCTGTGACCAGGCGGTTTGCCAGTCCTGAGATCAACTCCAAGTGTTCAGCGTCGATGTCCATGAGCGCGATTTTTGAATCGGCGAGTGATGGAAACGACAACACGTCGCCCAACAACCTTCTGGTGAACACGACACTCCCCGCTCCGATGAAAGCGATTTTCGGCACTATGCTAGTTCTCTGGGCCTGGCGGCAGCACGTTTCCGAGCCAGACAACCATGTCGTCAATAACGGCTTGGTTGATTTCGTGACCCATCTCGTATTCATGATACTCCGGGGCGTAGCCCTCATTCTCCAGAAACTCCCGCGATCGCCGTGCGTCGTTGACTGAGATCATCATGTCGGAGGTTCCGTGGGCGACGAAAATAGGCTGATTGCGGTCTTCAGGGAGATTGTCTGTGATCGCCGCGTCCGTAGGCAAGCGAGAACTGAGAATCAACAGCCCTGCGAACAGGTCGGGTCTAGTCAGACCGCATCGATAGGTCATCATGCCGCCCTGCGAGAAGCCGCCCAGCAGGATGTTTCCACCCTCGACGTTGTAGCGTTCCTGAACCTCATCAAACAGAATTTCGAGCATTTCCTGCGAATTGACTTCGTCCTCTTCTGTTCCAGAGTCCTGAGGCGGGGTCCATGCGTACCCTGTCATCCCCAATCCAGCCTGCATCGGTATGGGAGCGTTGGGAAATATGAAGACGTATCCTGTGGAATGAATCGACGGCGAAAGCCCAGCGAGATCGCTCATGCTGGCTCCGTACCCGTGCAGGAGTATCACCACTGGATATTCAGCATCGGGATCGTAGTTGTCGGGTTCGACGGCCAGGTAAAGCAGTGACTGGCCCTGAATTTCTTTAGTTTGCACGTTTAGTTGCGCTCCTTTCCAGCACAAGGGTAATACCGGATGAATACAATGGCAAGAGTCACGGTTGAACGCGAGAATCCGGTAGAATAGAATCGTCCGAACAGCAAGCAAAGCCGTTTTCGAGTTACTCGGCGAAAGACGAGACTGGAGCTTCACTTTTTCATGCCCAGTCGTCCACAGAGATCGACCATAGATACACAAAATTCGGAACAAACGAGGTAAGAATGAGCAAGCTAGAAGACCTTTTCAGGCGAGCGGCGACGCGCACGCCCCAGCCACTGGGATTCGGAACCGCCGCGAGAGACGAGTCAGGCTCTGGAATCCTGCTAATCGGCTATGCCAGATCGCAAGACATCTCCAAGTCTCCAGAACTCAGCAAGACAGACGTAGATGCCATCGTTTTAGATTCAGGCGGCAAAGCGGTTTCCAAGACCGCCGCCAATGCTTTGGAGAACGCGGTTTGGGGGAGCGAGAACGCCCAGTTCGACGCCGAAGGCATCGAGGAATTGAAGGGCCAAGGGTGCGATTTCCTGATCTTTGATGCAGCAGCCACGTCATCAATGGCGGTCAACGATGACGATCTATCCAGTTTCCTTCACGTGTCCGGTGAGCTTGACCGAATGACAGCGGCAGCTGTCAACGTACTGGGGTTCACAGGATTATCGTTAGTTGATGCACTTGCAGGCTCGTCCCTGGACGTCCAACAATTAATTGATCTCGCTAAGTTGCAAGCTCAGGTCGAAGGGCCGTTGCTGGTCAGAGGCTCGCGAGTTTACGCTACTTCTGAGATCACGGCGCTCAGGAACGCGGGTGTGAACGCGCTTCTGGTGGCATTAGATGACGCCGATACCATAAGAGAGATCAGGGGAAATATGAGACAGGTCCAGCCCAAACGAAGCAGTTCTCGTTCGTCGTCGTGGTCAGCTCTTGCCCCTCATTCTCCCGACGAAGAGGACGAATAGGTCATTCGGCTATTTGCCAAACTCCAGTCGCTCGATCAAAAATTCCGGGAGTTTGTGTTCGCGCATTTTGTCCTGTGTCGTCTTGATATCGTAATCCACGCGATAGTGGGTGACGGTCTCAGGCTCCGAATCGTAAATTGCGTAGCTGGCTCTGGGGTCGCCGTCCCGAGGTTGACCCACGCCCCCCGGATTGATAATCATACGGTCGGAGTTCAGAGGCAACGGAACTCCAAATTGCGGAGTCTGAAACTCTGCGCTGTCATCGCCTTTGGGCCTGCAGATGAATGGGATGTGCGAATGGCCTAGAAGACAGCGGTATGTGTCGAAGTGGTTAAAGCTGGCAACAGCCGCGGTTATGGACACGACATACTCCCAGACTGGGTCGCGGGGGCTTCCGTGACACATCACAAATTCGCCCTCTTCGATAATCTGAGGTTGTCGGTCTAGGAAATTTCGTTCGTCGGATGTAAGCTGTCTGCCGGTCCAGAGATTCGCTTCTTTAGCGTACGGGTTGAACGCTTCAAGACTCAGTTTGCCTATAGAGGCCAGGTCATGATTGCCGATGACCGCTTTATGTTTGTGCTGCCCCAGCAACCCGATAACAGCGCTGGGGTCGGGGCCGTAACCGATGAGATCGCCGAGAGACCAAATTTCGTCAAATCCGCCGTGGCGGTCGGCGTCATTTACAACGCTTTGGAAGGCTTCGATGTTGCTGTGGACGTCCGAGACGATAAGGGCGTTCAATACCTTTGGGCCTCTTGCTGGAATTTGCTCAGTGGCCAATCTATAATACACGACTGTTGAGTCGTTAACTATGCTGCCGATGACTAGGACGCCCTCTATTAGACCGAGCGTGCTGGCCAGGTATGCCGACATCCAACCAAATTATTGGCCAATAATCGAGGGAAACAGCAGAGGATCGACACCGCGTTACGGCTCGGCTAATATCGACCACCTGGTCTGATGTCGTTTCAACCACACGGCGGAATCGAAGAAATAAATGGAAAGATCCATACGGAGTTACTCTCCCAAGGACACACACAAGATCGGCAGGCGGATTGGAACGAAAGCTCAATCCGGCGATGTTTTGTTGCTGGTTGGCGATCTGGGAGCGGGCAAGACTACGCTCACGCAGGGAATTCTTTGGGGGTTGGGAGGAACAGAATATGCTCGAAGTCCGACGTTTGTACTGGTGAATGAGTACCCTGCCCGATTGACGCTGTACCACATGGACTTGTATCGACTGAACTCGATTGAAGAAATCGAGGACTTGGGATTGGATGACTATCTTTACGGCAATGACCTATGTGTCGTCGAGTGGGCTGACAAGGCGCCGGGATATTTTCCGGTGAATCATGCGGTGGTCCAGTTGGAAGTGATAGACGACCAGACAAGGCGCGTCACCGTCTCATCTGAGACAGCACATCTGGACCGATTGGTCATGGCGATCGCAGGCGGCGCTGATGAGTGATCAGGATATTGCCCTGGCGATAGACACATCGACCAGATACGCTGTCGTCGGTGTATCGAGGGACGGCCAGTCGATTGCCGAATTGTCATGGCGGTCCGACCGGAATCACAGCGTAGAGCTTGTTCCGGCGATACAGCGAACGTTGGCTCAAGCTCACGTTAGCATCGAAGACATTACAGTGATCCACATTGCAATTGGGCCAGGGGCATTCAGCGCCCTACGGGTCGGGATGAGCACTGCAATGGCGATGGCAACGGGACGGGATATTCCGATAATTACGATTGGAACGCTGGAGATTGAGGTTCATCCTTACCTCGATCTAGGCCAGGATGTGACCGCGATCATCGGAGCGGGCCGAACTCGGCTGTATATCGGAACTTTCAAGAGAGAAGATTCGTTGAGTAACGGTCATGTGTATCTCGAAGATCGAGATAAATTCTTAGAAAACCTGCCCGTCGATTCAATTTTCTGCGGAGAAGCTGTGGCTGAACTCCGCAGCGAACTTATAGGTCGGTTGGGACCTGATTACAAAATTGTCTCGGCGCCTCCACCGACACGGTCTGCCAGTGTCATGGCTGAAATTGGGCACGCGAAGCTAAAATCAGGAGACACAACCGATCTTGCTGATATTGAGCCGATTTACCTGCGAAGCTCTCAGGTCGCGTCTGCGGCTCGCCGATGGCCGAATACGAAAACCGAATGACATTATGTCCAAATTTAATTATTCACGGAGACGAAAAACATGGATCGAACACTGGTGCTGGTCAAACCCGACGGGGTGCAGAGGGGTCTCATAGGCGAGATCATCTCGCGTCTGGAACGCAGAGGGTTAAAAATAGTCGGAATGAAGCTCATGCAGGTGTCTGGGGAGCTTGCGAACCGCCACTACGGCGAGCACGAAGGCAAACCTTTCTTCGCTGGGCTGGTCGGGTTCATAACATCCGGGCCTATCGTCGCGATGGCGATCGAAGGGAATAATGTCGTTGGACTGGTCCGGACTACCGTCGGTGAGACCAATCCAGCAGACTCCGCGCCAGGGACAATTCGAGGTGACCTGGGCGTGGACATCGGGCGCAATCTGATCCACGGTTCTGATTCAGATGAGTCCGCTAAACGAGAACTCTCGCTGTTCTTCACCGAGGGAGAACTTGTGGACTATTCGCGGGATACTGATCCGTGGATTATTGAAGCCTGAGCAGTTCTACCGCCGCGGGCCATACTCCCTCGAGGTCGTAAAACTCTCGCTCGTCTGGCCCCATTAAATGTGCGATAACATCGCCGAAGTCCAACAAAATCCAACCGCTGTCCCGTGTTCCCTCCACATGATGAGGCGGCAATCCGTTGAGTTTCATCGCCTGTTGGATGTCGTCCTGCAATGCGCGTATCTGACGGGATGACTCGGCGGTCATAATCACGAAATAGTCGGTGAAATCACACGCTTCGTGGACGTCCAAAAGCACAATGTCGGACGCCTGCATCTCAGATGCTGCCTCGACGATTTCGTGGGCGTAGTCTATGGGTTGGAGCGCCAGTTGTTCGGCCATGCAGTTATTATATTGAAGGCATATGCCACGGTCAACGGAATTGACTGCGGCTGGATATGTTGAAGGCGTCTTTAAGCCTATGTTACGCTGTCTGTTATGAGTAAAGGTCGCGTAATTGTAGCCATGAGTGGTGGTGTCGATTCGTCCGTCGCGGCGCTGTTGTTGAAGCGCGAGGGGTATGAAGTCATCGGCGTCACCATGCGCCTGTGGGCTCTCGAACGAGAGGATGTTCCTCAGGCCAATAAACGATGTTGCAGCGTAGAGGATGTCGAGGATGCCCGTCGCGTGTGCAGCGTCATCGGAGCTCCTCACTACTTCCAAAACTTCGAGCGTGAGTTTCAGACTCACGTTGTCGATTACTTCGTCCAAGAGTATGACCGTGGGCGCACGCCCCACCCTTGCCTTGCCTGCAACGACAAGATGAAATTCGACTTTCTACTGCGCCGAGCAATGTTCCTCGACGCCGACTATATCGCGACCGGACATTACGCGCGGATTCGTCATACCGGAAGCCAGTTCGAGCTGCTGAAAGGCATCGATGGCGACAAGGACCAGTCATACGTGCTGTTTACGCTCAAACAACAGGAGCTTGCCCGATTGCTGTTGCCAATCGGCGAATATCCGAAGAGCGAAATCCGTGAGATTGCAGCCGAGGCTGGCCTGCCCGTGGCTGACAAACCTGACAGCCAGGAAATCTGTTTCATTCCAGATGGAGACTACCGGAAATTCGTCGGAGAGCGCACGAAGCCTACGCCTGGCGACTTTATTGACTCAGACGGAAACGTTCTCGGTCAGCATCCGGGGATTCAATTCTTCACGGTCGGCCAGCGGAGGCGGTTAGGTCTCAACGGAAACACAGGAAAGCCGTTGTTTGTCATCCGGATAATTCCAGAGACTCACCAGATCGTCCTGGGCTCAGTCAGAGACCTCGACGAGCGCCAGTTATGGGCGTCCAGGGTTACATTCGTGGGTGAAAAACCTCCTAGCGAGCCTGTAACCGTCGACGCGAAGATTCGTTATAACGCAGGCGTGTCGACGGCGACCCTGACGCCACGCGGCGATTGGGCGGAAATACGATTTGACGAACCACAGAGGGCCGTCACGCCGGGACAGGCTGTGGTTTTCTATCAAGGCGATGTGGTGCTTGGCGGCGGAATAATCGAGCGCGAGGCGCCTATGCTACAGGAAATTGCGGGAGGCTGATTCTCAGATGGATTTCAAAGATATTGTGCATAAAGGATTCGACCAATTTCTGGAAGAGCTAAAGAAATCTCTTGAGACTCTCACGCCTGAGGAACGTAGATTCCAGCCTTCGCCCGACTCCCATCACATCGACTTCGTCGTCTGGCACATGGCTCGAGTGGAAGACGATTGGGTCCAGCGATTTGCCCAGCAGAATCCGACCGTATGGCAACGAGACGATTGGCACACTCGGTTTGGCATGCCAGAGCGGGAAAGCGGATTCGGATATTCCTCAGAGCAAGTCCGGGACCTGCCGACCTTCGATATGGATCAGATGCTGGAGTATTTCGACGCGGTCAGAGTAAACACGAACGCCTTCCTCAATGCAATGTCGGAGTCGGACCTTTCCACCGAGCCTCATCCCCGCAGACCCGGCGTGACTTTGATGGATATGTGGGGTCATGTGATGATCGAGGAAGCCGAGCACCTCGGCCAGGTGGCCTACATTCGAGGAATACAGCGCGGACTCGACAAATGATTCCCGACCGGCCTCACTTCGATCTGGAGCGCCGGTTACATTCCCAGGGTTACGCGTTGGTTGCAGGCATTGATGAGGCAGGACGTGGACCGCTCGCAGGCCCGGTCAGCGCAGGGATCGCCATTCTTCCTCAAAAGCTTTCTGGCGACTGGGTAGGTCTTGTCAACGACAGCAAAAAACTGAGTCCGGCCCAGCGCGAATTGGCATATCATCAACTCCAGACCGAAGCGGTGGCGTTGAGCGTCGGCTTCAGTTCATCTCAGGAAATTGACTCCCTGGGCATCTCCTCTGCCACTCGGTTGGCGATTCGGCGGGCTTTGGAGAAGATTCCTTCGCGGCCACATTACCTGCTTTTGGACGCGTTCTCGATTCCAGAGATCAACCTTCCTCAAATGGCCATCAAAAAGGGCGACGCCATTTCCCTGTCAATCGCGGCGGCGTCAATCGCGGCGAAAGTTGAACGCGATCGACTTATGGTTCGATACGCCTCTGCATATCCGCAGTACGATTTCGCGAACAATAAAGGCTATGGGACGCCCGCGCATTTGACCGCCATCACCAAGTTCGGGCCGACGCCGGTCCACAGACTCACCTTCAAACGCGTGCGCGAGTCAGCATCGGGCGAATCTTCTGACGCTGCGACAATCGGGCGCCATACCGAGCAGATCGTCGTCACACACTTGAGATTCCACGGATACCGGGTCATCGAGACCAACTACTCGACACGACTTGGCGAGATTGACATAATTGCGTCTCAGGACGAAACGCTGGTGTTTGTTGAGGTTCGCGCTCGTCAACGAGGCGGCATGGTCGGCCCCGTCGAGTCACTGACCCGCTCTAAACAACAGAAAATGATTGCAACAGCCCAGCAGTATCTTCAGGATTGTGAGACCACATGGACCGATTGGCGCATGGACCTAGCCGCCGTAGAATTGGATAGATCCGGTCTGGTCAAACGGTTGCGGATCCTGGAAAACGTGATGGAAGAGTAACCAAGCGCGTAGCATCGATTTCTCATCTTTTAGTTTTTGGCAGCTGTCTCTCTCGATTAGTTATGATTGCCGCTCCCGACCTCCCCTGTCACAGAACCAGACAAATCCAAAACTTTGGCGCTATAATCGTCCTCACCGATTGATCACTCCTTTTCGATGCGGAGGCCGAAATGCCCGAAGGTAAAGAACTGTACATGCTCCAGTTGCGGCGAATGATGCTAATTCGCCGATTCGACGAAACAGTCCAAACCATGGTCCAGAGCGCTGAATTGGTAGGCATGGCCCACGTTTACATCGGCGAAGAAGCTGTAGCTGTCGGGGCATGCACTGCGTTGCGCGACGACGATTACATCACCGGCAACCACCGTTCGCATGGTCACCCGATCTCAAAGGGCGGCGACGTTCGACGAGCAATGGCGGAACTCCTTGGCAAAGCGACGGGATACTGCAAAGGCAAAGGCGGTTCGATGCACCTTGCCGACTTCGACATCGGCATCCTCGGAGAATCTGGGATTCTTGCGTCGGCTCTTCCAGTGGCTGTCGGCGCGGCGCTGGGAAGCAAAATGCAAAACAACGACAGAGTTGTCGTTTCGTTCTTCGGAGACGGGGCAAGCAACCAGGGAGCATGCCACGAGGCGATGAATCTCGCCTCAGTCTGGAAACTCCCCGTCATATTTTTGTGCGAGAACAATCAGTACGCGGTGACAACGTCGTACCGGGACACAGTGGCAGTTGAAAACATTGCGGATCGGGCTGTCGCCTACGACATGCCTGGAGTTCTGGTCGATGGCCAGGACGTTATGGCGGTTTATGAGGCGACAGTACAGGCCGTCCAACGGGCCAGGGACGGCGGTGGACCGACTCTCCTGGAAGCCCGAACATACCGCTACGAGGACCATTCAGAAGGTTTGAACCGCATCTTACGAGAACCGTACAGGACAGAGGAAGAAGTGGCGCGATGGAAAGAACGCGACCCCATCAAACTCCACTCCGCATGGCTAATCGAACAAGAAGTGGCGACACAAGAAGAGATCGAGGCAGTCAGGAACGATGTAAGACAGGCCATCGAGGACGCGCTGG
Organism: Dehalococcoidia bacterium UBA1123; assembly: GCA_002313895.1. Taxonomy (GTDB): domain Bacteria; phylum Chloroflexota; class Dehalococcoidia; order Lucifugimonadales; family UBA1123; genus UBA1123. The sequence goes on along the minus strand of DCAW01000121.1, from coordinate 17,460 downwards.
AATTTGCCCGTCAGAGCCCATATCCTGAACCCGAAGACCTATTCACCGATCTCTATTCCGACCCACTGCCAGCCCGCTAATCGCGAGGATTTCGTTATTACACTCAACTCAAAACATTCTCACGCTTAGGGGCACATCATGACCGAAATGACATACAGCGACGCGTTGAATCTCGCGATCAAAGAAGAGATGAGAAGAGACGACAAAGTCTTCTTAATGGGCGAGAGCATTCGCGGCGGAATATATGGCGTCACAGGCGGACTTTCTCAGGAATTTGACGATCGAGTCATTGACACCCCGCTTTCGGAAGCCGGGTTCATGGGTGCGGCAGTTGGCGCGGCGGCGGTTGGCATGAGGCCCATAGTCACGTCGCTCGCCAGTTTCGCGTACGTGGCAATGGACCAATTGATAAGTCAGGCCGCGAAGATGAGGTATATGTTTGGCGGTCAGGTTAGCCTGCCAATCGTGTACAGGTGGGGTATGATTTACGGAAATAATGTCGCCGCGCATCACGCTGATCGGCCATATCCTCTGTTCATGGGGATCCCTGGTCTGAAAATAGCGATTCCTGCTTCGCCCGCCGATGCTAGAGGATTGCTCAAGACTGCCATTCGCGACAACGACCCGGTGATGTTCTTCGAGGATAACAACCTCGCCGGTTGGCGGGGCGAAGTCCCGGATGATGATGTTTGCGTGCCGTTCGGGCAGGCGTCGGTAATCCGTGAAGGAACCGACGTCACCGTCGTGAGCATCGCAGGCAGCGTCAGGCCAACTATTACCGTGGCTGAGGAAATGGAGGCCGATGGAGTATCCGTGGAGGTCATCGACCCTCGAACCATCGTTCCTCTGGACACCAAAACGATTTTGGATTCGGTGGAGAAGACCGGAAGGCTCGTCATCGTGGACCCCGCGCACCAAAGTTGCAGTGTCGCATCGGAAATTTCCAGCATTGTCGCCCAAGAGGGGTTCTGGAGCTTGCAGGCGCCCATCCAACGTGTCACAAGCCTGGACGTTCACTTCCCGTTCAGCCCGGCGCTGGAGCATCTGGTGTATCCCAACGAAGACAAGATCGCCGACGCGATCAACGCTGCTCTTGAATGATCGAGTAACTCTATGAGGCATAAAATAATCGTGACCCCCAAGGAGTGACTCATGGCTACAAACGTATTGCTCCCGCAATGGGGCATGAACATGGATGATGGCACGTTAGTCAAATGGCTGGTGAAGGAAGGCGACGAGGTCCAGCCAGGTCAACCTCTTGTCGAAATTGAGACCGCCAAGATCAACTCTGAGCTTGAATCCCCGACCGCCGGAGTGGTTGCCCACATCATGTCCGAGGAAGGCACTGTCGTGAAGGTCGGCGACATCGTTGTTGTGATCGGGGCGCCGGACGAAAATCCCCCAAAACCCGAATCGGCTTCGCCCAGGGCTGGCGGTTCAGGCAGGCGTCGTGCTGCCGCTCCACAGGAGACCAAAGGGGCCGGTTCAAAAGCGCAGGTGACGCCAATCGCGCGCCGCCTTGCAAAAGACAATGACATCGATCTTGATAACGTGACTGGCACCGGGCCGCGAGGTCGCATTACCGAGGACGACATTAGGGCGGCAATGGCCGCGCGTGACACACAGTCCTCAGCAGAAAATCGCCAGGTTGTCCCCAAAGCCCGGCAATTGGCTCGACAACACAACATTGATCTTGCCGATGTGATAGGCACAGGTCCAGGCGGTCGCGTGCTGGTAGCTGACGTGGAAAATGCGCTGAGCGCCTCAGACCCTGCCAGCGCATACGGTGACGCTGTGGCTGAGTCTACTCCTCTCACCGGCCTTCGCAAGATCATTTCAGACCGGATGTCACTTAGTGTTCGCTCTATGGCGCAGGTGACGTTGACGACAGAGATCGACGCCACAGAACTTGTGAAGCTACGCGAAACCTTGGTTTCGAAGTGGAGATCCGATAGATTGCGCCCGATGGACCAGGATATGATTGTCGCTGCAACCGGCGATGCGCTGAAACAGCATCCGCGTCTCAACGCGTACCTTCAGGACGACACCGTGATGCTTTTGAAAAACGTGAATATCGGCGTTGCAATGGCCGTGCCTGATGGACTGGTTGTCCCGGTAGTTGACTGTGTTGACCAGGCCAGCCTTCTGGGCATCGCCAAACGACTCCGGGAACTTGCCGGCAAGACCCGCGACAATTCGCTAACGATCGAGGACATGACCGGCGCAGGTTTCACGATAACATCGTTGTCGAACTACGATATAGATGTGTTCACGCCCTTGGTTGATCCGCCTCAAGTGGCGATTTTGGGTATCGGACGAATATCTCAAAAACCTGTCGCTGTTGATGGCGAGATCGTCGTGCGCTCAACCATGCACGCCAGCGTTACTTTTGATCATCGAGCGCTGGACGGCGTCCCCGTGGCCGAATTTATGCGGACTCTGAAGTCCAGCTTGGAGTCCGCGGAATGGCTGGCTGCTAGGGCGCTGGAGGCCTGACGCTTGGCCTCAGTGGGTATAATCGCCAACCCCGCCGCCGGCAAGGACATTCGCAGAATTGTCGCTCAGGGTCGTTTTGTTCCTAATAACGAAAAGATTAACATTCTCAAGCGCGTTCTCGCCGGGCTGGATGCTGTTGGCGTTGAAAGCGTCTTGTTCATGCCGGACTCTGGGATGTTGGGCCGTGGCGCTTTGGATGGCTCAAATTTCAAATTCGAAACTGAATTTATCGACATACCGGTATTCCACGCCGAAGAAGACTCGACACGTGCGGCAGCACATATGCGCGATCGTGGCGTCGGTTGCGTGATAACTCTCGGAGGCGACGGCACTAATCGCGCTGTAGCTAAGGACTTGGCCGAAGTTCCGATATTGCCGATCTCTACAGGCACGAACAACGTATTTCCGTCGATGATCGAAGGCACGGTTGCGGGGATGGCGGCAGGACTGGTCAGCCAGGGCGTGGTCGATGTCCGAGTTGTTGCCACGCGTTCCAACAAGCTGGAACTCAAACTAAACGGTGACGTCAAACACATCGCGCTGGTTGACCTGGCTGTGTCCTACGAGAGGTTCGTCGGGGCGCGAGCGATATGGGATATGAGCACGCTACACGAGGTGTTCCTGTGCCGCGCCGAACCATCGAGCATCGGCTTGTCGGCTATCGGAGCGCAGCTAAAACCGATTTCACTCGGAGATGGAGGCGGTGTTCACATTGAGTTCGGCGATGGCGATGGTTCGGTATTGGCGCCGGTGGCTCCTGGGATGGTTCTGCCTGTGAAAATCAAGTCTTGGCAGGCTCTAAATGCCGGGGACAGCACCATCGTAACCTTGAGACCTTCAACAATCGCGCTCGATGGCGAACGAACGCTAAGCTTAAAACCCAGTGATTCTGCCAGCGTCACGCTGTCGTCTGACGGGCCTCTGGTGGTTGATGTTAACAAGACACTCAGGGCCGCGGCGGAGCTTGGACATATGCGCGACTGAGGGAATATTCTCGAATCCAGCATTCTTGAAAATTAAGGACAAAATGAAATTTGATTCACGGCGATCTCCGGTCATGGCACGAAACGGGATGGTCTCGACAACCCAACCTCTGGGGGCCATGGCTGGAATCCGTGTTCTCATGGGAGGCGGCAACGCCGTCGATGCGGCAGTGGCGACCGCCGCCGCGCTGAACGTGGTGGAGCCATTATCCACCGGAGTCGGCGGTGATATGTTTGCTCTGGTTCGGATGGCTCATGACGGGCAGGTGACGGCCCTTAATGCCAGCGGCCGTTCGGCTGCGGCCGCGTCGTTGGATGAATTGGTCAATCAAGGCATGGATGTCATCTCAGACCAGAGTCCTTATGCGATCACCGTGCCCGGCGCGGTCAGCGGGTGGCAGGCCATCATAGACCGTTACGGGAATATGGGACTGGCTGACGTTTTGAAGCCTGCCATCGAATACGCGGAGGACGGATTCCCCGTCTCAGAGATCATCTCGCGGCACTGGGATTTCTCGGCATACCGTCTGGAAGGAGGGCCAGGTGGCCCTGAGATGCTGCTCAACGGCAAGCCTCCTAAACCCGGAGACGTGTTCCAGAATCCGACGCTGGCAGAGACTCTGCGAACAGTCGCTGAAGGCGGAGCCAAAGCCTTTTACAATGGCCCTATCGCTGAGAAGATAGCTAATTTCGTCCAGAAAATGGGCGGTTGGATCACGACCGAGGACATGGCCGACCACTACGCCGAATGGGTCGAGCCAAGCTGCACGTCCTATCGCGGATTCGACTGCTGGCAAGTCCCGCCTCCCACCCAGGGATTGAACACCCTGATGGCGCTCAATATCGCCGAGGGATTCGATCTGGCGGACATGGGGTACCAGAGCGTTGACGCATACCACCATCTCATCGAAAGTATGCGCCTCTCTTTCGGCGACGCCATGCAATACATCGCGGATCCGGCGCACATGAACGTCGCTTCGACGGAGTTGCTGTCCAAGCAATATGCCGCCACGCGAAGGGCCATGATCGACCCCAACCGCGCGCAGGTGGTAATCACTCCCGGCAAGCCGCCATCCCATCCAGACACCGTGTATCTGACTTGTGTCGACGGCGACGGCAACGCTTGCTCATTCATCAACAGTGTTTACATGGGATTCGGCACGGGCCTGGTCGTTCCGACCACAGGGATTGCCCTGCACAATCGCGGTTCGTCGTTTGTTTTGGACCCAGAACATGCCAACGCATTAGCCCCCCGGAAACGGCCTTTCCACACGCTGATTCCAGGCATGGTCACTCGCAACGACGAGCTATGGGCTTCGTATGGCGTCATGGGTTCGATGCAGCAGGCTCAGGGACACCTTCAGGTCATCTCGAATATGGTCGACTTCGACAAAAATCCACAAGAAGCGCTGAACGCCCCTAGATTCAGTGTCCGGTTCGAGGAAGGCATATTCCTCGAAGACCTGGTCACCACCGAAGTTGTGAAAGGGTTGCAAGCCAAAGGCCATCCGATTACCGTACGCGAGCCTCACGGCATCTTTTTTGGCAGTGGACAGATAATCCGGCGCGACCCAGAATCTGGCGTGCTGACCGGCGGAAGCGAGCCACGTGCCGACGGCGCGGCCATAGGCTGGTAGGTTCAGGACCGCGTTGCATCTTCCGGATTCTCTAGCAAGGTTTTGACAAGCATCAACTCTCGTTGAAGCTGTCTGGCCATAAATGGACGAATCATCACTCCAAACAGCGTGAACCACAATCCCAATCCCCAATTGGTAGCTTTGGCGTTCAGTGTGTTCGTGATTCGAGTCTTGTCATCCATTGACTCCAAAGAGACCTCTGAGTCGAAAGGGAACGGGCCACTGGTTGATCTCGTCGCCATGAGCCTGGGAGTTTCAAGAGCCGTTATCTCATATGCGATCTCGTGAGTTTTGCCGCCATAGGTGTACATACTTTGAAATGTCGCGCCGGTTTCCATGACCGATACGGAGGTCCAAGCTGGCTCCGTCACGCCGTTGATCCACTGATCGTTGTTCTCGATATTCGCTATGAAATCGAAGACCTGGTCGATTGGCGCATAAATCGTCACCGCGGCTGACGCCTTCATGACAAACCCTCCTACAAACCAAATTGGTCTATCTCCCCGCCTTTGAGAAAGAAGAGAGATAGACGATGAGGGGAGAGGAGTTGACTTGGCTCCTCGTCCGGGGGGACTAACTTACGGTCTCTCCGGTGAACAGACCCACTGAGTTACCATCTGGGTCGCTGAAAACGGCCGCAGAACCGACGCCTGGAATTTCCCTTGGCGGCATCATCGTTTTTCCGCCGAGTGATTCGATCTTGTAGAGATACTTCTGGATGTCGTCGACATGGACATAAAACATGGTGTACGGCGCGGCGCCGTTGGGTGGAGCGAATATGCCGCCGTCGATCCCGCCTTGCCCTCGTGTTTCGACGATGCCGTAATTCAATGCCTCGTCAACATTGACCTTCCAGTCAAAAATACCGCTGTAAAACTCCTGAAGCTTCACGGCGTCCTTGCCCGCAATTTCCCAATGCACCACCGGTTGTCCCATTCTCGCTACTCCTCAAATCTTGAAATTGGCTTGAAATTCCACTATTCTCTGGTTCGAGGATAAGAATAAAACAGTACATATGTTCGCGTCAAGGTGTTTGACGACGTTTTTACTAGCGTTTAGAACAATTGGTCTTCAAACAAAACGAGAAGGATTATGTGACGTTCACCAACTGACAGAATCTTGCAGATTCGAATGCAGGATTGTTTGGACTGCGGCAGCTAAGGTTTCTTGCCTAGGGCCAGTTTAGAAGCTAGCGCGTAGTCCCGTTCGGCCTCGGCCCTTCTCCCCAACTTCCAAAAAACCATCCCACGTTGGCCGTACGCGTGCCAGAAGCCTGGGTCCAACCGAATTGCCGTCGAGAAATCCTCTATCGCTGCTTCGAGGTCGTCCTTGTCAGCCTCAGCGATGCCTCGGTTGTTATAGGCGTCGCGGTAGTTGGCGTCCAACTCCAGCGCTCGGTCATAGTCGTCGATCGCGGCGTCGGGATTTCCCAGCCCCCGGTGCGCGATGCCTCGGTTGTTCATGGCAATTCTGTCGGTTGGGTCTAGCTCTATGACGCGGGAATAATCAGAAATGGCGGAGTGGAAGTCGCCAATGTCCAGATAGGCGTTTCCTCGCAAGAACCATGCACGTCGGTCGTCGGGGTTGCCGTGGATGACGTCTGAGAGATGCAAAATTGTGTTTGTGACGTAATCGCGGTCGCTGGTGGGGCTGAGGTCTGGGTCTGGAAAAGGCCGTTCCAAATTACTCGCTCATACCCATTGTGAGTATGACCTTCCACTCCTTCGGTGTCACCGATTGCACCGAAAGACGGGAGTTTTTAGCTAACACCATATCTTTCAATTCGTTATCGAATTTCACCTGTGTAAGGCTGATGGGACTGCGGAACAACGCTTCGGCTTTTATGTCCACCATGTACCATATCGGATCCTCGGGCGTGCTTTTTAGGTCAGGATGTTCAGATTTTGGATCCCACGCTGTATGGTCTGGATAACCAGAGCGGGACACAACGGCGTAACCCACAATGGCGTTCGGTTTAGAGTTGGAGTGGTAGAACAGCACACCGTCGCCCACCTGCATATCGTCGCGCATTGTGTTACGCGCCGCATAGTTGCGGACGCCATCCCACTCGGCTTCCCCGCCCTCCTCCGCCTGTAGCTCTTGGAATGAATAGACGCTAGGTTCGGATTTTACGAGCCAATATCGACGTGCTGGCATTCGGCGCTCCTCCGAAGAGACGTTTCATATTTAGTGTTCTCAATATCGACGATTCGTCAGATTGATTGCTAGCAGAAGTTTTGCTCGATTGCGCGCAATATCAGAAAATAGTGAATCGTGGACATGGCGAGGCGAGCGGCATCACGCTCTCGGCTCCGCTCTGGTGTATGCTACGATTCAAGAAGACAAGCAGATGCGCGCCTCACGCCTATGAACATTATGCGGCCCACGTAGATGATTTCGCAAGCCTACAGCTTTCTGATCGTCGGCACGCTGATGCCCACGATTGCCACAATGCCAAGGCAAACGCCTCCAAGCATCGCCATCCCCACAGACACTCCATAGGCGTCACTTACGACACCAGCCAAAATTGCTGCGACTGACTGAACACCCATATCAAGGAACGTGATGCTGACGACCCGACCCTGAAGACGTTGCGGCGTGATTTCCAGCAGGGTGCTATTGTTGGCGGCTCGGAATATTGTCTGGCAGCCGCCTATCACGACGGCCACGGCGAACGCGGCCAACAGCCAATTCGCGCTGCCCAGGAGAATAACCGCGCATCCATATGCCAGGCCGGTTGACAGCATGATCCAACCTTTGCGTCGAACTTTGTGGGATGCCGCTAGCCAGAATCCTCCGGCCAATGCTCCGATGGCTCCGACCGACTGGATCGCTCCGAAACTAGACGAACTGGCGTTCAATACCTCAGTCACCAACACTGGCAGGAGCGTTATGTAACTGAAGCCAAATGCCAGTGGCCCGATGGCGAGAATCACCAGAGTCAGCGCAGTCCGGTTCTCCACCAGCAGGTATCGGAACCCTTCAACAAACTCGGATCTGAATGAAAATGATTTCTGACTAGTAGCGACGGATACGTGGTCTATCATGATGGTGGCGCCGATTATCAACACATAGACGACCACTGCGATGATGTACGCCGGCGCGACATTATCCCCTGCCACCGCGATCAGGAAACCGACTCCCGCAGGCCCGATTAGCTTGGACACGTTTATGGCTATCGAGTTCAACGACAGCGCGTTGAGCAGCAATTCGCTTCCCAGCAACTGAGGGATCAACGATGTCCTGACCGGTTGATTCATCGACATGCCAATGCCGAGGAGAAACGCGGTGAGATATACGTGCCACAATTCGATCCAACCGCCAAGCAGCAGGGCCGCCATCGCGATGTAAATGCAAAGGCTCCATGTTTGGATCACTATTAGGATAGTGCGCTTGTCGAATCTGTCAGCGATTACGCCGCCGACAAGGCCGACGGTTATAAGCGGCAGCGCGCGAAATACGTTGACCAGGCCGATGGCGGTTGCGGACTCTGTAAGCTGCCATGTGAGCCAGCTACGAGCTACCTGGTCTGCCCACATCGCTGAAGACTGACCCAGCATGCCCAACCACAACAGTCGGAAGTTGCGGTTTTCAAGCGAAGCGAACGGGATCAGAAACTTCTGTAGCCAGGCGCTTTTGGGCGCCGATTCCACCAGACCGGGGGAAGGAGACGGAGGTTCCTCGTTTCGATGGTCAGTGTTCGCCAATGATGGTGTATCCTATCCTGTGGACGCAAGCCCGGTGTGTCACCGCCAATTTATGTCGAGTGGAGAAGCGTGTCAAGAGAATCGTCAAACACTGGAGGCCTCGAAGTTACGACGCCCAGCGAATTTCTGGGCTTTGCCGTCGGTGACGACCATCGACTGGCTGACTGGCCGCAAGTAGTCGACTACATGCGCCTGCTCGATCAGGAATCCGACAGAGTTTCGACAATCGAAATCGGCAAAACTACCGAAGGCAACCCTTTCCTCCTCACGTTCATCAGCTCTCCGGGCAACATCGCGAATCTCGATTCGCACATGGAAACTCAGCGCCGGCTCGCTGACCCTGACAAAATATCCGACAGCGAAGCAAATGAGTTGATCGCTGACGCGCGATCGGTCGTCGCAATTACATGCAGCATCCACGCAACCGAGGTCGGCGGGACGCAGATGTCGTTGGCGCTGGCTCATCAACTGGCATCAGAGGATGATTCTCGTGTTCGAAGGATCCTCGACAACGTCATATTGATTCTCGTGCCCAGTTTGAATCCCGACGGCCTGATAAAAGTGAAACGTTGGTACGACGCGACCCGCGACACGCACTACGAAGGCTCCATACCACCCTACCTGTACAACAAATACACTGGCCACGATAACAACCGTGATTGGTTCATGTTCACACAGGCCGAGACTCGCCTGGTCGTAGACCGCTTGTATAACCGGTGGCGCCCACACATCATCTTCGACATTCATCAGACCCGTTCCGACGGGATGCGTATGATTCTGCCTCCGTTCGTCGACCCCGTTGGTCCCAATGTTGATCCGGTGTTGCAGAGCGAGCTTGCCGCGTTAGGGACCCATATGGCATCTGAATTGACGGCTGCCGGAAAATCCGGTGTTGCGGTCAACGTCGTGTATGACTCGTATAGCCCCAGCAGGTCGTATTCTCACTACCATGGCGGCATACGAGTGCTGTCTGAAGCCGCCGGCGTGAGAATCGCGTCGCCTATCTCAATTGATCGCACCCAATTGAAGAGTGACCGAGGCGAACGCCCGACTGCGAAATCTTGGAACCACACCATGCCTTGGACTGGCGGGAAATGGAGCCTCAAGGACATCGTGGAATATGATCTGATAGCTTCTCTCGCATGTCTGGACAGCGCCGCGAGAAACAGGGACACTTGGGTCGGAAATTCGTTCAAAGTGTTGCGTCGGGCTGTGACTAAGCAGGGCAACCCATACGGCTACGTGATCCCAAAAGAACAGCACGATACCGGCGCCGCGCAGGAATTGATAGAGGTGTTGGAGTTTGCCGATGTCGAAGTTCAAGAATTGACCAAGGAAGTGGAGCATGAGGGCCTGGTGCTCAAGCCGGGCGATCATCTAGTGTTGACACTTCAACGATTTGGAACATTCGCGCAGACGATGCTGGAAACTCAAAAGTATCCCGACATCAGGCATTATCCTGGTGGCCCTCCCAAACACCCATACGATTCGACCGCCCACAGCTTGCCTCTAGCGATGGGAGTCACCGCGCATGAGCTAAATAAACCAATCGAACCGTTGCCACGGTTGGCCGATCGCAGGAAACAAGCCTCATTTTGCTACGATCAAGTGTTTCCTGAAGCGTCGGCTTACGCGATAAATCCCAAATCGAACGCGTCCGCAAAAATCGTCAATCATCTTTTGGCTGCCGGATTTCAGGTCTCAAGAGTTTCGCATTCGCTGCACAACGGAAGCGAATTGCTACCGCCTGGCGCTTTTGTGGTTGAATCGAGCCAGCAGTTGATTGAATCCTTGCGGGATGCTTGTGATGGAAAATTTGCTGATATTTCGGGAACAGATTTCAAGCCTGTCGCCAACGCCATCGAACTGAGGACTCCGAAAATAGGCGTCTACCAGAGTTACGTGCCTGCCACGGAAGAAGGGTGGACCAGATTCATCCTCGACGAATACGGATTTCAGCATGAACCGGTTTGGGACTGGGCCATTCGAGAAACTGACCTGTCCCGACGTTTCGACGCTATCATCATTCCACATCAGACAGTGAGGCAGATACAAAGAGGCTTCAATCAGGCTTCGTATTCAAAACGCTATTCAGGGGGTCTCGGGGACGCTGGGGCTGCAAGGCTGAAACAATTCGCCGAAGCCGGCGGCACGCTGATCGCATGGGATGGAGCAGCCAGATGGGCGACCCGGCATTTCGACCTCCCGGTGGTCAACTTGCTGGCCGGGCTGACCCACTCAGATTTTTTTGTTCCGGGCAGTTTATTGGACATCCGAGTCGACACCCAGCATCCGATCGCATACGGCATGCCAAGCAATGCGGCGGCGTTGTTCATGAACGGCCCGGCTTGGCGTGTGAACATTGGCAAGTCGATAGCAACGTATTCTAAGGAAAAACCGCTATTGAGTGGTCTGTTAATCGGGTCCAAAAAAATAGCTGGGACAACGGCGGTCGCGGCTGTGCCGCTCGGCAAAGGCCAGATCGTAATTTTCGGATTCAGGCCACATTTCCGAGCGCAGGCGCGTGGAACTTACAAGCTGTTTTTCAACGCGATATATTCCAGTGTTATGAGTAATCATCAAGGGGATTGATATGACCACGACCCTAATTTGGGGCAAGCAGGTTGTGACCCGCATAACCGGAACGTCCAGCGCAGAGGTAATTACTGACGGGGCAGTTGTCCAGCGAGACGGCGAGATCATTGAGATTGGCAGTTACCGCGACATGAGAGCCAAATACGAGGTTGACGAGGAGATCGGCGGCTCGAATCAAGTGGTGATCCCCGGCCTCATCAATGCTCATCACCATGTCGGGTTGACCCCGTTCCAGTTAGGAGCCCTCGATGCTCCGCTAGAAACTTGGATTATCTCCCGGTGGGCGATGCGGGACGTTGATCCATACCTGGACACCTTGTATTGCGCCATCCAGATGATTGAGTCGGGAATCACAACCGTGATGCACAACCATATGGCCGCAAGACTTCCTGCCGATGTTGGTCTGTTCGATGCGGCCTCTCAGATTGTTGACGCCTACGAAGACTCTGGAATGCGGGTGGCGTTCTCCCTGTCCCACCGCGACCAGAACCATCTGGTTTATGAAGATGACGAGAAATTCCTGGCTACCCTGCCGTCAGAATTGGCGAGCGGAGTCCGCGATCACATCAATGCCCGCCCAATAACACTGGAGGATTACCTGACCGCGAATGCGGAATTGCTGGACAAGAAACAGTCAGACAGGACGAACATTTTCATCAGTCCGCACAACGTTCACTGGTGCTCTGACGACATGCTGAGAGCGATGAGCGACTTCGCTCGCCGCAATAACACGGGACTGCACATCCATCTCCAAGAGACGATCTATCAAAAGATGTATGGCAGTCGTCATTGGAGCAAAACTCCGTTGGGCCATCTGCTGGAACTTGGCGTTCTTGGCCCGGAAGTTTCGTGCGCTCATGGGGTCTGGCTCACAGAATCGGACGTCGATATTCTGGCTGAGACTGGGACGGCGATCTGCCACAATCCAAGCTCAAACCTGCGTCTCAAGAGCGGCGTCGCGCCGATAAATCGACTGATGGACAGGAACGTCACCGTCGCTATTGGAATCGATGAAGCTGGCATCAACGACGATAACGACATCATCCAAGAGATGCGCCTGGCTCAGAAGATTCATCGTGAACCGGGCATATCTTCCAGGTCTCCGACTTCTCATCAGGTATTCGAATTGAACACTGTGAACGGCTCGAAAATCACGTTCTTCGAAGACCAGATAGGCACTCTGGAACCCGGGAAAAGGGCCGATCTCGTTCTGATCAACATGGACCGTATCGAGGAGCCGTATCTTCATCCTGACACAGACATCGTCGACGCTTTGGTGTTCCGGGGCAAAGGTCTTGACGTTGACACCGTGATCGTAGACGGTGAGGCGCTGTTGCGAAACAAGGTCTTCGAACGTCTCGACAAAGCCGACGTGATTGCTCGATTCAAAGATTCATTGGCCCGGCCACTCACCGAGCGTGAAATCAGCCGTGGCGCGTTGTCCAAACAATTGATGCCCAGCATCGAAAAATGGTTCTCTGCATGGCCGCTGGAGACTGGCGACCCGCATTATACATACAACCTGGCAGACTGAGCGCCGCTGGACACAGATCAACGAGGATCAGTTTGGCGGGTTTGTAGCTCGGATACAGCCTCTTCCTCTGGGGCTTTGACGGTTCTGAAAGTCATGTATAGCGCAGCGTTATAGGCTAATTTGATGAGAGCCCCCGTAATCATCGGCGCGCCGATGAATGTGGCCTGGGCGACCACCCCGGCTAACGCGGGGCTTATCGTTTGGGCGAAGGTGCGTCCCAGATTAGTCATCCCGGCCGTCGCAGTTCGTGCCTCCGGTGGCACAATTGCCATCGAGTACGACTGGCGGGTCGGGACATCCATTTCGTTGGACAATTCGCGAAGCATGAAGAAACCGACTGCCAGCCAATAGTTGCCCGTCAGAGCCATAAATATCATGAAAGAATTCGATATCACTTGAGTGGATGCCATCGTGGCTATTAGCCCGATGCGCCCAGCAAGCGGAGTGGCAAGCGCTAACGACACACTGTTCAAAATCTGACCGGCGAAGAATATCAAAGCGATCGACTCAAGACTGACGCCGAATCTTGATGTGAACCAAAAAGAGATGAACGCGTTGACCATGAACCCTCCGCCCAGCGCGTCCATGGAGAACAATGCTGTGAGTCGGATCATCATACTACGCGTCTCTCGAGGCATCGTTCTCTGCACATCGCTGGCGGCCATTTTCTTGCGCTCTGCCATTGGCGTCAGCAACCAGTAAACCCCAACTCCGGAAAATGCGACCCCGGCGTACGCCCAGAACATCATTTTGAAGGAGTCAAGTTCTCCAATGCCGAACCAGGCCTGCAAAACGGCTGGGACTGCAATCACCAGCGAGCCGAGGGCTTTGGTGAGGCGACCGATGATGTTGTACCAGGAGAACGCCGCCGTCCGACTCCTCGGCTCGACTGCCTGGGCCAGAATCGACATATCAAGTGACAAAAACGCGGTGCGATCCCCGCCAGTAGACGTGGTCATCGCGATGAGTGAGATCAGAACCAGTCCAGTTACGTTAGATGCGAAGGGGTACAGCAAGCCTCCAACGCCCATGAGAACAGCCATGACCAACAGCATGCGTTTTCTGCCGATGGTGTCCCCGCGCCAACTGGCGATGGCGTTGGAAAGCGTTCCGCCACCCATTATCGCGCTGAACACCAGTCCCGCCTGCAGCACGCTGAAATCCAATATGCTCAGGTAAACACCAAGAAAAACGCTTAGAAAACCGTAGTCCAACGACCTCAGCGCCGAGGCGGCAATCACCACGGCGCCGTCCCTGTCCATCGAAGGAAAGATTCGTGAACTTATTCGGACTGCCATTCACTAATGCCTGCCAAGCCGATAGCGCGAATTGCGAAATTGAGATTCCCGCTGACGACTTCGGAGGTTACGCCGATAGCCGATCTAGGATGTCGGTAAGCCTGTCAGCGCGAGCGTCGGCGTCATCCAATCGCTCGCGGTCCTTGTCCACAACTTCCTGAGGAGCCTTGGATAGGAACTGATCGTTGGAGAGGCGCCCTGCAATCTTGCGGCGATAACCAGTCAGTTCGTTCAACTCGTCCGTCAGGCGCGTCTTTTCTTTTTCGATGTCCACGAGGTCTCCAATGGACATGGCAAGCGTTCCGGTGGTTATCACCTGGGAGGCTTCGTTGCCTGTGTTTCCTGCTCCGTTGGCGCTGGACGACAGCGTTAACGTGATTCCTGATTCGGACTCGATGAACCGCGTTGAGTCAGTGAAAACTTTGGCAAACTGCTCAGACGTGTTGACCGTCGCAGGTATTTTCTCATTGTTCTGAATACGGAACACCGCCCTGAGGTTCCTTGCGGCGCGTGTCAACTCAACGACCGCTTCGATTTCGCGCTCGGCAGCATCGTCGAATTTTCCGGCATCCGGTTTCGGATATTCCGCCACTATGAGCGCTCCGGAATTTTCGCCCTGTTGAGGCAAAATGTTGCTGAGAGCTTGCCAAATCTCCTCGGTCACAAATGGCAGGAATGGATGTAGCAGTCTTAGAACCCGCTCAAGCACATGGGCCAACACTGGCAATGGCGATGGAGACTCCCCTGCCCTTATGCGAATCTTGGACATCTCGATGTACCAATCGCAATACTCGTTCCACAGGAAGTCGTGGATTGCAGTTTGCGCTTCGCCGAACTGGTATTCCTGCATGTGCTGGTCGACCTGCTCCGCCACCCGATTCAGGCGACTGACGATCCAGCGGTCTTCTCGATGTTGAAGATCGGCGACGTCTTCCCAACCTTCAAGAGAATCCGCTTTTTGCAGGTTGGTCATCACGTATCGGGAAGCGTTCCACAGTTTGTTGGCGAAGTTTCGGCTAGCCTCCAGCTTGCCCTCGTTCATCCTCATGTTGTTGCCAGGGGCTGTGCCGGTGGTCAATGCGAATCTGACCGCATCCGCGCCATACAGGTCGATAATCTCCAAAGGATCGAGGACATTGCCCTTAACTTTGCTCATCTTGACACCGTCCGGGTCCAGCACCATTCCATGGAGATACACCGTGTGGAACGGCTCTTCGCCCATGTTGAAAAGGCCGCTGAAGATCATCCGCGCCACCCAGAAAAACAGGATGTCGTGGCCCGTCTCCATGACCGCGGTTGGGTAGAAATAATCTAAATCCTCGGTCTGTTCCGGCCATCCCAAAGTCGAGTGGGTCCACAGCGCAGAGCTAAACCAGGTGTCAAGCACGTCAGGATCGCGGTGGAGGCTGGATGAGGCGCAATTTGGACACTCGGTCGGGTCCTCCATCTCGACGATGTGTTCTCCGCAATCATCGCAGTAGCAAACAGGAATACGATGGCCCCACCAGAGCTGGCGACTAATGCACCAGTCCCGGATGTTGTCGAGCCAGTTGAAATAGATTTTGTCGAACCTCTCAGGCACGATCTTGATGCGGCCCTCGTCCACCGACGCCCTTGCCGGTTTCGCAAGAGGCTCCATTCGTACGTACCATTGTTCAGACACCAAAGGTTCGACGACTTCATCGCAGCGCTCGCAGTGACCCACCGAATGGCTGTAAGGTTCGATCTTTTCTAGCGCAAATTCTCGGTCCAAATGATCTACTATCGGCGCGCGTGCTTCAAGGCGGTCCTGGCCTTCGTATGTTCCGCCATTCTCGTTGATCGTCCCGTCATTATTGAGGATGTTGATCGTCTCAAGACTATGACGTTGGCCGATCTCAAAGTCCGCAGGGTCATGTCCGGGCGTGACTTTCAGAGCGCCTGTGCCGAACTCCATGTCCACAGCTTCGTCGCCGATTATGGGAATTAACCGCCCGACAATTGGCAGCTTCACGCTTTTGCCAATCAGGTGTTTGAATCGGTCGTCATTAGGATTCACTGCAACCGCGGTGTCTCCCAACATCGTTTCGGGTCGCGTTGTGGCAATCGTCGCATGCCCATTGCCATCTGCTAACGGGTAGTTGAGGTAATAGAGATTGCCCTGCTCCTCTCGATGCTTGACCTCTAGATCAGACAACGCGGTCCGGCACCGAGGGCACCAGTTGGTGATCCGGTTGCCCTTGTAGATCAGCCCTTTTTTGTACAGGTTCACGAACGTCGTCCGCACCGCGAGGCTGGGGACACCGTCAAGAGTGAACTTGCGACGGCTCCAATCGCATGAAGCGCCGAGCCGTTCCAACTGAGTGTAGATTCGGTCTCCGTAGTCGTCCACCCAGCTCCAAATGCGTTCCACGAATTTGTCTCGTCCCAGGTCATGGCGAGTTATGCCGTCGGACGCCAAAAGCCTCTCGACAACCACCTGAGTCGCGATTCCCGCGTGGTCCGTTCCCGGAAGGTAGAGCGTCGGCTCGCCTTGCATCCGGTGCCAGCGCACCATCAGGTCTTCAAGCGCGATTGTGAGGGCGTGTCCCATGTGAAGTTCGCCCGTAACGTTGGGCGGAGGCATGATGAGTGTGAACGGTTTCTTGGACCTATCGATCTCAGGCGTGAAATATCCGCCTTCAGTCCAGAAATCGTATATGCGCCCTTCGACTGCGCCAGGCTCATAGGCTCTTGGAATTTCGTTCGGTTGCTGAGTCTGGGTCATGGTTTCCCCTGTGTTGATATTCGAGGATCAAGAATAGTTAATTCTAATCGCCGTTCGGGATTAGCGTCAACGGCACCATAGCTAATGTATTATGGTTGCAGCATGAATCGAATTCGCCAACTCGGACCAGGACCGCCCATCGGATTCATCACAACCCTGGCGGCTCTTGGATTGTACCTACTGACAGTCGCCCCAACGTTGAGCTGGGGATGGCGCGATATTGGCGTTGACGGCGGCGATTTACTGGCGTCAGCCTACACCCTGGGAGTGCCCCATCCCTCTGGATATCCGACGTTTATGCTGTTGCTGAAAGCGTTCGGCACGCTGGTTCCCGTGGGCGACTTCGCATTTAGAGGTAACCTGCTGTCCGCGCTGTTAGCAGCTGCATCGGCAGGTTTCCTGTACTGGTTCGTCTATCGAATTTCATCGAAGCTCGACACCGAATTGCCGTTGATGGTTCGGGC
>DCAW01000183.1 GCA_002313895.1 Dehalococcoidia bacterium UBA1123 | reverse complement strand
GGGCAACAGCGACTCCGGTTCCCGCGCCGGGACCGACCACCGGCCAGCGGGCCAAATCTGGCCTATGGATGTTTCACAGAATTCGTTACCGGTGTCTGGGTAACAATATGCAGCTAGTCAGACGTCTTTCCAAGCACACGCATGATTCACACGACTCAATTACATGAACTGCTCCATATACCGGATGTTGTCGCGCTCCGATTTTAGCTCGCCGCGTTCGACTTTTTTGATTAGCTCGGTGATGGCGTCGCAGGCAGGGGTTGGAATTCCGATTTCGCGGCCTTTCTGGGCGACATAGCCGTCCAGGTACTCGATCTCGGTGCGTCGGCCTTTGATCACGTCCTGGAGCATCGAGGGTCGGCCTGCGCCTAGCTGTCGGGCTGTTTCGGCCAGTTCGGATTTCAACTCCTCCAGAGCTTCGGCGTCCTCGGCGGCCTTGACGTAAAGATCAGCAGGCACGCCGTTGATCGGCTCGACACTCACCCCCAGCGCGGTCGCGACTTTTACGACCTCGGCGCCGATCTTCACGGTGATGTCCACGACCCCAGGGGTCGAGCGGGACTCTCCAGAACTCAGGCCCGTGAGGGCGCAAATGGGGTTCGCCATCGAGTTGACGGCCAGCTTCGCCCACCGCTCGCCCCAAAGGTTGGTGGTGATCTTCGTGGGGCCTATGTCGCTCATGACATCGGCCAGCGCCTGGATCCGTGCCGTATTCAGGCCATTCAACTCACCTACATAGAAGGCCAGCCGGTCGGTGACGCTGGTCCTGACGGGGTTGCCAGGATCGTACATTCCCGCTCCCAGGGTGATGACGCATCCGATGGTCCGAGAGAAACCGGCGATGGGGGCTATCCGGTCGTCGTTGATGCCGTTTTGAGCGGATATGACGACTCCCGTGGGCTTGAGCAGCGGCAGGATGAAGTGGGTGGCCCAAATTGTGTCGTAGGACTTCATCGCCAGGAATATGGCGTCGAAACGCTCTGTGATGTTGCACGCCTCGCCCAGGTGAATCGCCTTGGCGGGAACGTAAAAGTCCTCGTCCTGGGCGGTGACATGGACGCCGTTCTGCCTGATCTCCTCGACGTTAGCCCCCCATTGGTCGATGAGCGTAACGTCGCGGCCTGCCCGGGTCAGATAGCCGCCGATAGTGCCTCCGATGGCTCCAACACCCATGACCGCGATTCTTTCAAACATAGCGCTGCCTCCATTATTTCGTTGTCTTGACGGCTGACAGTGTAGTTGGGGTGAAGAATCGCGTCAATTTTCGGGAAGGCATCCAGATGTCAGGTTTTCGTGTCTCGGTGATCGATCATTTAGCAGGAAAATTCTCTCGCCAAATCGGTCATTGACTTAGCGTAGGATGCCACGCTCTCGATATCTACAGTGTCGGGCCAGCGGTCGGCTTGTTGATGGAATGTCGCGTGTCCTCCGGCCAGGGAGACGTAGCTGCCGCCTCGCTGATGGATTTCCCGAGACTCCCCTCCCGGCACGCCGTCGCGAGGGCGCACTACGGGCATTTTCGAAACTTCAGACTTCAAATAATGGACCGCGCGCCGCTCCAGGCCTTCATCAGATGTGTACAGATTGGGAGTGGCATCGACGGATGCGCCAATCGATGCTCCGAGGTGCATCCACACCAGAGCGTCGGTTGCCAGATTCGGGTTGTTGTTGAGGTATGCTTTTAGACCCAGGTGCCCCAACTCATGTCCGCTGGTTGCGACGAATCGAACGTCACGAGTAGGCCGTTGAATCTGCATTACCCGCATGACTTCCAGCCAGCACGCGATACCGCCTCCCCGTTCGGCAGCGATTTCCCACCAGCCGCTGCGGGGCGTCATGACTACCAGCGGCGGCAGGTCGCGGTCTTGCCCCTGGATTTCGGCGGCTACGTTCACGGCTTCTCCGGGCCGTCTCTCCGCTTGAACCACAACGCGAACCGACGCTCCAGCATCGGCCTGTTCGACCAGCGATTCGTGTTCAACGCCATTGACTTGCAACACTGGCGGACCGAAGGGTTCGGTGAAGTCGGGCGCATTCCTTGGAGCCAGACCCGGCGCGCTTCCGATGCTGTTGGTCACGAATACGAGCGCCCGATAGTTGCCCGAACGTCTAGCGTCATCAAGCGCTTCCGCCGCAAGAATTGGCGAACCTTCGACCAGCATGATCTTGGCGTCGTGGCGGCCCATTTGTCCATGGACGCCTTCGACCCCTGTGAATCCACCGTCGAACAGAGGCAGTCCCTCGATTCGCCGGCCACTAACCTCGATGTAGCTTTCGCCTGGAACAACCCTGTCCAGCGTGAATGATTCCAGAACAGGCTCCACGCCCACTTCCTCCACCAAACCGGCGAGCCAGTGCGCTGATTCGAGATCAACCGTCGTCCCTGTACGGTGCCACCCCTGACCATCGTATTCCCGGATGTGCCGCGAGATGCGGTCGTCGATAGAAGTCACAATGGTCTGTCCTATGTTTGTTTGGGTGTTTCCAGACCCGTCGCTGATTGTCCGATAGATCAGGATTCCATAACGTATAACTCGATATGCGAAGGGTGTGCCGTGTCATGATAGACGATATTATCAGCGATGACGGTTCTGCGCGAACGGCCTAGCAGTTCGCCTGTGTTGGGGTTGACGTCCAGCCTCGGAAAATTGCTGGAAGATATGTCCACACGGATCCGGTGGCCTTTCGTGAATCGGTTGGCTGTGGGATATAGCTCGATTGTGAACTCGTAGACCTGACCCGGAGTCATAAACTCCTGACGCTCGGTGGAGTCGCGATATCGGGCGCGGATGATGCCGTCGCACAGGTTCATGTCGAACCCATGGGGGAAGTCCTGCGAGGGTGGATGCACGTCCACCAGTTTGGCTGTGAAGTCGGTGTCGACAGCGGACGACGACGCCCACAGTTTAACGGTCACAGGTCCGACCACGGTAACCTCTTGTTCCAGTGGAGGCGTTTGGAACACCAGAACGTCGTGCCTCGACGACAGGGGCATATAAGGCGCCTCGCTGCCATAGAACCGCTCGCCCTCCCGTTGATCGAATGCCCCGCCGATGATGATATCCGCGCCCGACGATATGTTGCCTCCAACGGTCGGGACCGGGTTTTGAGGATCAAATTGATACTCGCTGGGCGCGGCGTCAGCATAAGGCTTCGATACCTTTAGAGAGCCGTCGTCATGGAGGTAAAGCTTCGAGGTTCGAGCACCGGCAGGAGGCCACGCCTCCATGCTTCGCCACTCGCCGCCGTGGTAGAGTCGGTCGTCTTCTGTCCTGTGGCCGTCTCCGCCTCCCATGACAAAAATCTTCACTGGCGCATCGTCGTCAGCGCCGTTTTCCAGTCCCTTGAGCCAGCGGTCGAACCATCGCAGCCGGAGATCATTGTAGTCGTCCGCCAGATCGCCAGACACCACAGACTGAGGGCCGAAATCCACGTCTCCGGCAAAGGACACGTCATGCGCTCCGTGAGTCCAGGGGCCGAGAATCATGTGGATCGGGCTTTTTTTGATCGCCCCCAGCCCTGTGAAGTTGCGAGTCGTCGTCTTGGTGTAGGGGTCGTACCAGCTTCCCATGTGCATCTGCGGGACGTCCGAATACTGGTCGAAATACAACTCGTTGCAGATGCCCAGCTGCTGCCAATATTCGTTGAAGTCGCCTTGAGTCCACATCTCGAAGATGTAATCCTCGTACTCCGGCACCCATCGCAGGGGCGAGTGTCCAGGTTTCCACGGCATGCGCTGGAACCAGCCTCGGAGGTCTTCGGCCTCCAATGCGGCGAGGATTTCAGGATTGGCCGTGGCTTCTGGACTGGTCTTGGCGTTGGTGTAGGCCCAAACGACCTGCCGAAGCTCGAAGGCTCCCCCGTTGCGGGCCGAGTTGTGATGGGCGTTGGTGAAACCGCCGGAGTCCATAAACGTGCAGGCCAGGTTAGGAGGATTCAGAGCGGCTAGCGCGGCCTGTGTGTGCGCCCCGTATGAGATGCCGAAGGTCCCGACCTTGCCGTTGGACCACGGCTGATCGCCGATCCAGACAAGCATGTCGTACCCGTCGTTCGGCTCGCTCAGGTATTTTACGAATTCGCCTTCGGACTTGAAACGGCCTCGCGTGTCCTGGTAGATGACCACATAACCACGACTGGCGAAATACTCCGCCGTCCCGCCTCGGAGAGCGCCGCGCTGCTTGTCGTAGGGCGTGCGTTCCATAATGGCGGGCAACGGATTGGTCAGAAGGTTGCCATTTTGCGTGGGGAAGTAGAGGTCGGTGGCCAGTCGCGCTCCGTCCCTCATGGTCACCATCACATTGGAACGCTTCGCGACTTCGTACTCGGGTTGTGATATTTTCATGACACCATTCGATCTTCGATTCACAGGGGCATCAGGTTTGATGAGAGAAGTATAACGCGTATCTTTGTCATGTAGACTTTGACCGCGATCGCACTATCCTCAACCAATCTCTCCCGAAACCACGAGACCGTGAATTTTCGACACAGGT
>DCAW01000194.1 GCA_002313895.1 Dehalococcoidia bacterium UBA1123 | reverse complement strand
ATGCGCGGCCAGATTCCGTTTTCAGAGCAATGCACAAACTCGTCCAGATCGTCCGACGAAATGAAGAACCGCCGATGGCCGTAGAAGCCCCGAAGGTCTTCATCTGGGATTGTCTCCTTGGGACGATAGGCGATAGGCTTCAGAAGACGGACGGCTTCGGCATCGATGGCATCCATGCGTGATGTGCCGAAGGCGTCCTGAGCGTCCGTCCATGTGGCGACGTCCGGGTAGGCAGTGACCTGGATAATCTCCTCAGGTGGGTCACCGATAAGCCCCGACAGAGTGCAGAGAGTCTCGCCTCCGTGAGATCGGATCGCGGGAAGGGTGGACTCTTTGAATTGGGCGATGAACGAGTCGATCTGTCCTCTTTTGAGCGTGATTCGGCGTTCTTCGTAGATCATGGTTAGGCTCTCGGGTGTCAGAGTTGGTTGTGACGAGGTTGAGATTAAGCCTCGGCGTCGCTGAGTGGCGTTGACCGTCTCAGAAACTGGTTTTCGTCGGACCTGGCTGAGTTTGCTGCGGCGTTGTCCACCATTCGATCGTACCTGGGGTCAAGGTCCTGAAGTTGTGAGCCGAGGGACTTGTGGAAGGCGACGCTGGAAATGATGCGGGAGGTGTTTTCACTGGAGCAGGCCGCGCATGGGATGGACTTCGGAGCGTCGAAGCCTCTCCACAGCTTGGCGGTCTTCTCTCTGCAATCCTGACATCGGTACTCGTAAATTGGCATGGCGAGCGTTACCTCAGTAGGTGGTTTCCACTGCGGCCGCCGAATCGAAGAATTTCTGGATTGTCAGGTGATACCGAAAAAAATTGTTCCGCCTGTATGGGTCGTGGGACCTCAGGATTCCGCCCGGCTCGTTCAGGTCCAGGGTGTTGAAGGTGTGTTGGGCGTCGGCGACCCCGTTGGACTGAATGTGCTGAATAAAGGACTGCCAACGTTCTGGCTCCATCTCCAGGTAGAAGTCGACGTCGAGGAGGCCATCCTCGTCAATCTCGGCCACGCTGACGCACTCGAAGGCGTAGAAATCCAGCCGGATTAACTGATCTCCAACCTTGACTCCGAAATTCGTCTCGTTTGAGCCTAACGCTCGGAATTCGGGGGTTTCGTTGGCTGCGGTCCTGACGGTGTCGAACCACTCTATGGAGGGAAATACGGGCATTAGTTTCTCCGCCGTTGGTGTTGGATGTTAGAAATTTCTTGCGAGCTAAAACGGCCTAGGCAGGGGTGATTTCCCGATCGAATTCTGTCTCAACATCAGATGAGGCGTCGAAAAAGAACTGTATCGTCTGGTTGAACCGGAAAAACTTGTCCAGACGGTACTGGTCGTCGGTCGCTGACTTGGCGAGGCCGTCCTCGCTGTCGAGGTCGAGAGTGTTGAGGGTGTAGTTCATGTCCGCTGTGCCGTTCTGCTGGATGTTGATGAGCATCTCGATCCAGTCGTCGGGGTGCATCTCCAGGTAGAAGTCGGTATTTTCCAGGTCAGACCTCTGGATCACGCTGGCTTTCTCGCACTCGTAACCTGCGAAGTTGAGGAGAAACACCTGATCCTCAAAAATTATGCCGACGCCAGCATCGGCAATGCCTCCGCCTGCTGTCCTGTTGGCTTCGTCGGAGTTGAACGACCTGCTCACGGCGTCGAACCACTCCACTGATGGAAATACAGGCAAGACTATGCCTCCAGGTATCGGGACAATCCCTTGGGGAATGCCCGTCCGCGATGCACTCCGATCCAGTCTGTGCTCGCCAGATAACTCCTTACGAAATCGCCCATCATGTGGTGGACCTCGCGCATGCCGGCTTTGGCGCCTTCGATGCCACCGCCGAAAATGACGGCAAGTGGCTCCAGGACGACAGGTTCCTGCAACTCACGGGCAAAGACCCGCTCTCCGATGTTCAACAGTTGTTGGAACACAAGAGCCTTGTCCTGCTTGTGGGTGACTGCATACCTCAAATGTTGGAGTCCGTAAGCGGTGTGTCTCGCCTTGTCCTGAAGTGCGCGCGCGAACATGACCTTTTCGGCTGGATTGTGGGCGAATCGTTCGCCGTAACGATATATCGTCTGTATGAACAGGCCACGCAGCAGGTGGAGCAGGAGGCTGGTTTCGGACCAACCGCCTTTGCTCTCAAGAATCATTCGGTTGATCTCGCCTTTACTTTCGATGCCGAGGCCTCCGCCGTTGGCGAGGGCGCGCTTTCGGAACGCCTCGTGATGGCGTCCGGCGTCGAACATATTGGAGGCGAGGAACAGCTTGACCTCATGGTAACCGTAGGACATATGCTGGAGCCAGTAACCGATGGTCTCGAATTCGACGTTTGCGGCCTGGCTCAACTCAGTGCAGAGCTGGCACATTGCGGCTTCAACATCGTCGGGCAAGGGTTCCAGGGTGTTCCAGGGGATGTCCGAGGCTGGAATCCAACGACGCTGGATGGCTTCTTCGTACAGGTCAGCGGCGTTGTCGGCCCACACCTCGCGTTTCTCTCGCAGGGCGAAACCAATGGGAGGGATACCAGCCATCGGATAAGCGCCGCGAGGCATACGGGTCTGCTCGTCCCAGCGGTCGGGAATCTCGCCGTAGATTCCGACGTTCAGGCCCTGCATCGTCATGCCTTTGGCTCCAGGTTTCACGCGAACGCCCCACTCCAGGGTTCGGGGCATCCAGGCGTAGCCAGGCTCCGGCACTTCGACGTCGTGATCGATTTTGAGGTTCCGCCTTCGTCGAGGAGGCGGTGTGGTTTTTGTGGGTTGCTTTTCTTCGGATTCAGCCATTAGTCATCACGCCTTGGCGTATTCCATCAGTTCGGGGTTGGCGCGACCGTTCTCGAACCGCTCACCGAACCCGGCGGACTTGATGCGCTGGATGTACTCTCTGGACTGCCGCTTGCGGATGGCGAGGAGTTTTTTGTAGCCTTCGTCATAGTGCTTCTGGCCGCCTCCAAGGAGCACTGCCAGAGCCTCGCTCTGGGCCGTGTCACGGGCGGCGGGATTCTGGTTGCCCGCGACCAGGGCGCGTTCACCCTCGTCGAGATAGGCGTGGACTTCTGCCTTGCGTTCCGGCTCAGTTTCAGCGAGGTAACGCATGTGCATAACGCCGAATGCGACGTGGCGAGACTCGTCCTGTCCGCAAAGACGGTACATGTACTTCTCGGCCTCGTTATAGGCCATAAGCTCGCCCATGCGGAATATGGTCAGCACCGCGCCCTCACCGGAAATATGGAGCCGGGAGGACATCTCAGTGAAGTCTTTGGAGAGGTCAATGCTTCCAACAACTCCGCTTGTTGTAACGTCGGGCCTCTGCATCAGGCCGCCGCCGTTAGCGAACGCCCGCTTTCGGAACACGTCCAGGTGTCGAGACTCGTCCATTATCTGGGTGATGAGGAACATCCGAGGCTCGAAATAGTCGGGGCTGGTCGCGGCCACCCACTTGCCAGGCACGTCCGCCGCCACGAACTCGACCTCTGTCAGGAACGTCGCCAACTGGCACTGCGCTCGCTCAACATCGTCGGGCAGCGGCTTGATGGTGTCCCAGGGGATGTCGGTTGCCGAACTCCACTGGCGCTGAAGGGCCTCTTCATAGAGCATGGCCGCGTTGGTCAGCCAGATATCGGACTTGGTGCGCACGGTGTAGCCCCCCGTGCGGTAGGCTCCCTCCCGTTGCGCCGCGCCGCGAAGTCGGCCC
This sequence comes from Dehalococcoidia bacterium UBA1123, assembly GCA_002313895.1. Lineage (GTDB taxonomy): Bacteria > Chloroflexota > Dehalococcoidia > Lucifugimonadales > UBA1123 > UBA1123. The sequence continues at coordinate 3,963 of DCAW01000194.1, read as the reverse complement.
GTCATGTTGTCGGTGTGGTCGGGCACTTCGCCGTAGCTGCCGGTCTGGATGTCCTCAAGCGTGAGACCCTTGCGAGCGTCGGGCGTCGCCTTGATGCCCCACTCACCCCGGGTGTCGAGCCAGTCCAGTTTGAGATCGTAATCGTCAGCGTAGTCCTTCACGGCCTCCAGGGATTGTTGTTGTGTGCTCATGATCGGGCCTCCTGTAATGTCATCGGGCTAAAACCAGGGCCAGTGATACCAGGATTCGATTCCGTGATTCTGTTGATTCTTTGCGTAAATAATATAATCCACTATAAAGGTTATACCTCTTGTAATCAACAACTGAAAGACGCTTCTGTAGTCGCGAATTGGACGTTATTTCGCGATTACGAAATATCCAGAGGTCTCGCAGCCAGCTTCAACTGCGCCAAATTTCCCAGTCGAACCAGAATTCGCCTTTGTCTGTTGTTATCGACACGACAATCACCAAAAGCTAAGTTGTCATGCTGAATTGAGTGAAGCATCTGGTCGCTGGGCGAGAGACTGTCGTCCAATCGGCGACTGGATTCTTGTGGCGCCAGCTTAGTCCAGCCTATAATGACGTCACCAAACGCTCGTTTTCTTAAGGACTCAAGAATGCCAAAATTCGCCGCCAACCTGACTATGATGTTCAACGAGGTCGAATTCCTCGACCGATTTGAAGCCGCCGCCAGAGCGGGTTTCAAAGGCGTGGAATACCTTTTCCCATACGACTATGATAAGGGCCAGTTGGTCGAATTACTGTCAAAGCATGGACTGGCTCAAGTCCTTCACAACCTGCCTGCTGGTGATTGGGACGCCGGCGAGCGCGGCATCGCGTGCCATCCTGACAGGGTAGGGGAGTTCCAGGATGGCGTTGGCAAGGCGGTAGAGTATGCCACTATGTTGAACTGTCCGATGGTTAACTGTCTTGCGGGCATTGCCCCCAAGTCCGTGGCCTCAGACAGGATTCACGCGACCCTACTGGACAACCTGAAATTCGCAGCCTCGAAGTTGGGTGAGGCAGGTGTCCAACTGCTTATCGAGCCAATCAACACAATCGACATTCCCGGCTTTTACATCACCGGAACCCAGCAAGGCAGGTCCATAATTAACGACACCGGTTCGTCGAATTTGTTTCTCCAGCAAGATATTTACCATATGCAGATTATGGAAGGCGACCTGGCCCGCACCATCGAGTCCAACCTGGACGTGATTCGACATATGCAATTGGCAGATAACCCCGGACGAAATGAACCAGGAACTGGCGAGATCAATTATCCTTTCCTGTTCGGTTTCATCGACAACATCGATTATGAGGGATGGATAGGCTGCGAGTATCGGCCTGCCGGAGACACCATCGAAGGCTTAGGTTGGATTGAACCGTACCTCGAATAGCGTCTCGAAACACCGAAAGGTCGGAGGGCATCATGGCTACTGAACCCACCTCGGAGCCTGACATTTTTATCGACAGAGACGACGTTCTGGAGGAGATTCAGGACCGGGTTCTGTGGATCGCAATGCAGTTGGTCCACCACGCAAACAACGTGCGCCAGAACCCCGATGGCTCGAAGGTTGGCGGGCATCAGTCCTCCAGCGCTTCAGTTGTCACAATGATGACTTCCCTGTACTTCGATTACATGAACGCAGGCGACAGGGTAGCCGTCAAACCCCACGCCTCGCCGGTGTATCATGCCATCCAGTATCTTTTGGGAAACCTGGATCCCAAGTATCTGACCGAAATGCGGGCCTTCCACGGCCTTCAGGCATACCCCAGCAGGACCAAAGACCCGGACAATGTCGACTTCTCCACAGGCTCCGTTGGACTGGGGCCTGTGGCTCCGAACTTCGCGGCCCTGGTGGACGAATACAACAGGACGCACCGGTTTTCGACTACTCCGCCGGGACGCCGTTATATATCAATAGTCGGGGACGCCGAGTTGGACGAAGGATCGGTCTGGGAGGCCATCGCAGAGCCGGTCATGCACGACCTCTCCAAAATCCTCTGGGTCGTTGATATGAACCGACAAAGCCTGGATCGTATCATCCCCGGAATCCGGGTTCGCGCATGGCGGGAGATGTTCGACGCCAACGGCTGGAATGTCATCGACGCCAAATACGGCAAGAAGCTTCAGGCAAGATTCGCCGAGCCAAATGGCGAGCTTCTTCGCATGGCCATCGACGAGATGTCCAACGAGGTCTATCAACGGCTGCTCAGGGTCACCCCTACGCGGCTTCGGGAATGGCTCCCCAACACCAGCAATTATCCGCGGGACATGGCTCGCCTCATCGGCAGGTGGGACGATGACGAGCTTACAGAGGCGTTCCACAACCTCGGCGGCCACGACTTCGCAATGCTCAGGGAGGCGTTCCAAAGGGCTGACGCTCACGACGGCCCCAACGTCGTGTTTGCATACACGCTAAAAGGCTGGAGACTCCCCAGCGTCGGCGACCCTCAGAATCATTCGGTCACGCTGTCCGAGCGGCAAATGGATCAGTTGAGCGTCGAGCTTGGCAGGGACGGCGAAGACGTTTGGTCGCGATTCGCCGAGGACTCCGAGGCTGGCAAGCTGTGCATCAAGACCAACGAACATCTCGGTTTCGGAAACAGGCCTGAATACGTTATCCCGGAGATGAAGATTCCGAAGGATTTCGGCCAGGTGTACCAGGGATATATGGCTACTCAGCAGATTTTCGGGCTGGTTCTGACGGCCATCTCTCGCAACATTCCCGATGTCTCAGAGCGTGTCGTCTCGGTCAGCCCGGACGTCGCCAGCTCAACAAATCTCGGAGGGTGGATAAACAAGGTCGGCGTTTGGCACACAGAGGACGACAAGGAGCCAATGCCCAACGAGGAGATCATCCGCGCCCTGCGGTGGGAGGAGCATACACAGGGCCAGCACATCGAGCTTGGAATATCCGAAAACAACCTGTTCATGATGCTGGGTCAGTTGGGCCTGTCCTATGAGACCAGCGGCGAGATGCTGTTCCCGATCGGCACATTGTATGACCCCTTCGTCCGGCGAGGATTGGACGCATTCGTTTACAGTGTATATTCGGGGGCCAAGTTCATCGTCGTTGGAACGCCGTCGGGCGTGTCGCTGTCTCCGGAGGGCGGAGCGCATCAGTCTCAGATTACGACGTCAATCGGCATGGAGATGGCCGACCTGGATTTCTACGAGCCGTGTTTCGGACACGAACTAGAGTGGATTCTGTTGGCTGCGATGGAGCAGATTCGGGTTCGAGGCAGGTCGACGTATCTGCGCCTGACCAGCAAGCGGGTCGACCAGTCGCTGTTCAAACTGCCAGCTGATCTAACCGAGCGAGAAAGGCTGCGCCAGCAGGCTCTGAACGGCGCCTATATGCTCATCGACCGCAGTGCCCATTCCGATTATCAGCCCGGAGTGAATGTGGTCCACATCATGGCTAGCGGAGCAATGCTTCCAGAGGCTGTGGCCGCTTCTAATGCGTTGCTGGACGAGGGAGTGATAACCAACGTAGTCAACATAACTGGCCCCGGGCCCCTGTATCGAAGCTACCAACAGTGGGTGGCCGATGCTATGTCTGCCAGAGGCGTGGAGGAGAGATTCATGGCCGACACGATCCCCGCAGATTCCCGGTCCGCTCCTGTGGTGACGGTGATCGACGGCCATCCCCACTCGTTGGCGTGGATAGGCAGCGCCCTCAAGACGGCGACTTTGCCTTTAGGCGTCTCCGAGTTCGGCCAATCGGGAACCAGGGCCGAGCTTTATAAGGAATACAAGATCGACACAGACAGCATTATCGCCGCGTGCCTCGGCGCGCTGGAAATATAGGCTGCCGAACACGACTGTGCCATTTTGAAACCGTAGTTGAAGAATCTGGCTTTGCGGCACAACTGTGGAATTGCTGCGACCACATACTTAGCGGCGCCCAGCATAACAGCCGAATTTTTGCCACACACATTTATGGAAGGATGCGAAAT
>DCAW01000096.1 GCA_002313895.1 Dehalococcoidia bacterium UBA1123 | reverse complement strand
GCGGTCTTGTGACTCTCGGTGTTGTCGAGGTAGTACATCATGCCGGGGTTGGTTGAAAGGGCTAGCAAGAGGTTGTCGAACTTTCCCATTCCATCCTGACGGAAGATATCTACCATCAGACCCATTTCTTGGCCACTGTCAATCTTGCTGTGACCAGCACAGAATATCATGTGCCAGAAGAGCGCCACTTTCTCTTGAAGCTGGCGGGGGCTATTAATCATTCGCCAGACCCATTGCTGCACGTTGTTTTCAATGGCAGCCGCTTCATAGTATGAAGGGTTGTAACGATAAAGCAGGTCTTCGTCTACAGCTTCTTGAGTCTCGGGATTGAGCAATTCTTGCACTACACTGTCATAACCTTGGGCTGCCTTGGCTTCAATCTCGTCACGGCTCGCTCCGAAACCGGCACGGCGCATGAGATGTGACATCAAGGCAATATCCTGTTCAGCCATGTGCTCCTCCTCAGGAAAGTTCAAATTTTGTTGGTCTTGGGGGGGTGTAAAATCACCCTTATAGGTCCGTTACATCAGTAGGGCACGACGGACATGGGACATTCTCAGGCTCGTTGCACCCCTTATGTAACATTCATTACAAGGAAGAAATATAAACTAATCTGGCAGTTGTGTCAAATAACTATCATCATGATTGTGCTGAAGCTAATCTGTGCCTGTCTTAAATGCTGCCATCTCTGCTTATTTCAATGAATTAAAACCGTGAATTCGGCCAATATTCTTGAAAATGACAAGGCTAAACCGTTAAATGGCCCGTTAAATTCACCCGATTTCCAGCCACTTTTTCAGCCTCTGAATGCCCAATCCCAAACTAGTGAAATAATTATACCAATTCTTGTCGACTACGCACAGTCAGCAGTCAGGCACAAAAGCGTATTATGAGGACTGGCAGAAACGCGCAGAAGGTATTTTAGGAAACGCAAATTAACCCGGGTTGCCAAGATGCAGGCGTGGGGACAGGCCAACAAAAGGCCGTTTTTTCTTGACACCCTACAAAATGCTTTGCTAGCATTTCCCCCACCATTGGCTGGTTCCAACATCGTCCGGTTGCGAGTGTAGGTGGTATGTCTTAGCCACTCCCCGCAGCACACCTCTCTTTTGAACGGGTAGAGTATGGCCCACGACGAGCAATCAAACACGAGTTCAACCTCTGGGACCAAGCTCCCAGGGATGTTCTCCAGATACAAAAACTCAGTGGAGCAAGAACTCAATAGGGTTGTGCCTGTGGCCGACAACTCTGAGGCCTACCGCCTGCTCCGCTATCACCTGGGATGGGTCGATCAACAAGGCGACCCAATGGACACCTCACTAACCCAGGGCAAAGCGCTTCGCCCCACCCTATGCCTCTTCGCCTGCGACGCCTTAGCCAGCGATTACTCCAGGGCCCTTCCCGCCGCCGCAGCCCTAGAATTGATCCATAACTTCTCTTTGATTCACGACGACATCCAAGACCAAGACGTGGAGCGGCGACACCAACCCACTGTTTGGCACCTTTGGGGCATCCCCAAAGCTATGTGGACTGGCAACGCCATGCAGTGCACTGGTGATTTGGCCCTGCTGGATGTGGCCAGTCAACAAGTTTCCTCAGTTACCGCTATCCGCGTTTCTGACATACTGACCGAAAGCTACCTAGAGATGATTCAAGGTCAGTGCATGGATTTGGACTTTGAGTCACGGACGGACATCAAAGCGGACGAGTACCTGTATATGATTGCCTGCAAGACCGGGGCTTTGATTCGGTCTGCACTACAAATCGGGGCAATCCTGGCCACGGACGACACGGCTACTGTTGACGCGTTTGCCGAGTTTGGCAATCATCTGGGCCAGGCTTTTCAAATCAGGGATGATTATTTGGGCATCTGGGGAGACGAAGCCACTCTGGGCAAGGCAACCGGCAACGACATACGCCGTCGCAAAAAGTCTTACCCGGTTGTATTTGCTTTGGAACGTGCCTCCGGACAGGCCATGGACGATTTGCTTCGCATCTACGGGCAGGAAGAATTGGAAGAGGACGATGTCCAGCGGGTATTAGCCGTGCTGGATGAAGTTGGCTCCCAAGAACACTCCCAACGCGTTACTGAGGCAGCAGCAGCCCGGGCACTGGAAGCGCTGAAGCCAGTCTCACTGCCCAGGTGGGCCCAGGAGGAAGCGGAAGAACTGGTAGACTTCCTAGCCCGTAGGGAATACTAATCTAGTAATTCTTGAACGGACTCCAAAGTGAGTCCGATTTAGCCCGAATGGAATTCACCAACCCTTAAGGTTTGACGATATGGCTATTACAAAAGAACCCCAGAATGAAGCTCCTCCCCAGGACAACGGCAAGAAACGCGCCAAACGTCCATTGGAATTGTCGGTTCGGCTGGCTGGCTACCTGCTCAAGAACAAGCTGAAGGGTAGGAAGAAGTTTCCCTTGGTGACCATGCTTGAGCCTCTGGAGAAGTGCAATCTTGCTTGTGAGGGCTGTGGCAGGATAAGAGAGTACGAACCCGTGCTGGACCGCGTGATGAGCGTGGAACACTGCCTCGCGGCGGTGGAGGAGTCTGGAGCGCCCATCGTGTCGATTGCCGGCGGCGAGCCGACCCTGCATCCGCAAATTGACGAGATCGTCAACCGTATCACCGACACCAAGAAGTTCGTGTATATGTGCACGAACGCTCTGCTCATGGAACGAGTGATGAACAAGATTCCGCCCTCCAAATATTTCTGTTTCGTTGTTCATCTGGACGGCATGGAGGAGGCGCACGACAAGAGTGTTTATCGCAAGGGCGTGTTCAAAATCGCCACTCGCGCCATAAAGGTCGCTCTGGAAAAAGGCTATCGTGTGACCACCAACACCACCGTGTTCAACGGCGTGGATGAGGACGACGTCATCGAAATGTTCGAGATGGTGACCGAATGGGGTGTCGAGGGTGTCATGGTATCCCCTGGCTACCACTTCGAGACCATCCCAAACCAAGACCTGTTTATCTCGCGGAAGAACGCCCGCAAGGTATTCAAGAACATTTTGGACCCAGTGCGAAAAATCAGGTTTTACAACAATCCACTTTACCTGGATTTCCTGCGAGGCGAGCAAGAATATCAGTGCACCGCGTGGTCCAATCCGACTTACACTGTAATGGGGTGGCGCGAACCTTGTTATCTGCTGGGCGACCGACACACTCAGGACGTCAACGATCTTTATGAAGACGCCATATGGGAGAAATACGGCGTGGGCAATGATCCTCGATGCGCCAACTGCTTGATGCACTGTGGGTTCGAATCCGCGTCCATATTCAGCGCTATGAAAAGTCCCAAGGCAGCCATCAAGCTGATTAAAGAAGGCGCGGTGCAAAATTCCGGCATGGGAGCAGGCTAGGCCGCTCCGCTGAGTCAGAGGCGTAAAAATTGCTGGCAATTGTTGCGGCATTCAAAGACGAATTATCGGGATACCTGAAAAGTGGGCGGTTCCAAGTAACGGAACAGGACAATGGATTTCGGATATACCAGTCGATGCAGGTTCCAGATGTCGTGATCTCCGAAGGGGGGATCGGCAAAGAGCGTTCGCAAGAGAGCGCTCGCTTAACGGCTGAACGATTCAAACCAGATATGATGATCTCAGCAGGATTCGCTGGAGGAGCTTCGGAAGACGCAACACCAGGCGACGTCTTCTTATGTGACAGACTGGTGGCAGTAGACGGGTCTCCGTTTCTTTGGGGGAAGGAGGAAGCGTTTGAAAGTTCGAGCGTCGAAATGGTACAGCGTTTTCGACAAGCGATACTCGGAGACAGGTCAGGGTACCAGGTGGGGTCGTGCATTACCGTCCCAAAGTTTGTGTCCAATCGGTCGATGAAAGAGTGGCTGGGTAACACATTCAACGTTAAGCTGATCGACATGGAGAGTTATTGGGTGAGCGAAGTCGCAGCGTCGTTCCGAATACCATTTCTTACTGTGAGGGCGGTTCTGGACCCAGTTGATCAATCGGTCCCCAGATTCATAGGCGAGACGGTGGACAAAGGGATGGCAGTCAGGACGCTTCGTTCGGTGGCGCATCTTGTGACAAATCCGACAGACGCCCCCCAGTTAATTCGGTTATCTAGGCAGGTGAGTGTCGCGAGGGCCGCCCTGACGCAGTTTCTCGACAAAATAGTGGCCGCAACAAGAACTATCAGCGATAGACGCTGAATCATGAACGTCAGACTAAGACGGAACGACGATTTGAACTCGACAGCCAAACATACGCATAGCGAATTTGCTGGACTGAATCCGGCGATTGGGCAGGCAACGGAATACCTGTTGCACCTCCAATACCCCGAAGGTTATTGGTGGAGCGAGCTTGAGTCCAATCCGACGATGGAAGCAGAATTTTTGCTTTTGACTCATTTCTTGGGAATTGGCGACGATAACACCTGGCATAAGTTGAGCAAACAACTTTTGGCCCAACAGCGTCCCGACGGCACTTGGGGTCAATTCTATGACGCCCCCGGAGACCTCAGCACGTCCACGGAGTGCTATTTCGCTCTGAAATTGGCAGGGGTGTCTCCTGACGAGCCGATGATGAAGAAGGCCAGGGATTTCATACTCTCCAAGGGGGGAGTGCCCGAAACCAGGGTGTTCACGAAAATCTGGTTGTCCATGTTCGGGCAATACGAATGGAGAGGGGTTCCGGTGATGCCGCCGGAAATCATGCTCCTGCCTAACTGGTTCCCTATAACGATTTATGATTTTTCGAGTTGGGCGCGAGCGACCATCGTTCCTCTGTTGATAGTAATCGACCGAAAGCCCGTCAAATCGATTCCCGAATCCGCCCAAATTGATGAGCTATATCCGTTGGCGCGAAGCGAGACCGACTACTCCATCAGCCGCCCCAATAAACTAATTGGCTGGGAGACCTTCTTCTACACAGGCGACCAGGTTCTACGGCACATTGAGCGTCTTCCGTGGAAACCAACCCGGGCGCAGGCCATCAAAAAGGCTGAGCAATGGATTCTCGACCACCAGGAAACCGACGGCAGTTGGGGAGGAATCCAGCCTCCGTGGGTCTACTCGCTGATGGCTCTGCATGAGTTGGGTTACGAGCCAGACCACCCCGTCATGAAGAAGGGGATTGAAGGATTTCGCTCTTTCTCGATTGAGGAAGACGACAAACTCAAGGTTCAGGCTTGCGTTTCGCCCTTGTGGGACACCTGCCTGACGATGATTGCATTGTTAGATGCCGGAGTGGACCCGGAGCATCCGGCGTTGACGACGGCAGGCGACTGGCTCGTGGATGAACAGATTCTGACCGGCGGGGACTGGCAGGTGAAGGCCAAAAACGTCGCCCCTGGCGGATGGGCGTTCGAGTTCCACAACAGCACATACCCCGACCTTGATGACAGTTCCGAAATCGTCATGGCTTTGAATCGAGTGAAGTTGTCATCGACGGAAAGCAAGAACCAAGCCATCGACCGCGCCGTGCAGTGGTTACTGGGAATGCAGAGTTCCAACGGCGGCTGGGCCGCTTTCGACAAAAACAACACAAAGATGCTGGTCGCGAAGATACCGTTTTCTGATTTCGGCGAGACCATCGACCCTCCCAGCGTGGATGTCACCGCGCATATCCTGGAGATGCTAGGCCAGTTGGGCTACCGTCCTGACCATCCAGCCGTTGCCAAAGGTCTCGACTACGTTTTGGCAGACCAGGAGGATGACGGCCCCTGGTTCGGCAGATGGGGTGTCAATTACATCTACGGCACTGGCGCCGTGTTGCCAGCGTTAAAGGCGTTGGGCCTGAACATGCAAGCTGAGTACGTCCGGCGGGCCGTCAAGTGGGTCATCGACCATCAAAACGACGATGGAGGCTGGGGCGAGAGTTGCGTGTCCTATGTTGACCCGGAATGGAGGGGCAAAGGCCCCAGCACAGCCTCTCAGACAGCCTGGGCGCTATTGTCGCTGTTAGCAGCGGGCGAGATCGACCATCCGGCAACTATCAACGGCGTCGAATACCTGATACGAACTCAACAGCCGGATGGCTCATGGGACGAGCCATATTTCACAGGCACAGGATTTCCCGGATATGGCATCGGACAACGATTGGATGAGCCTGTCCCGGAAGGGCAACCCGGCTATCCCGATCACGAGATGCCGGCGGGTTTCATGATAAATTATCATATGTACCGAAACTGCTGGCCCCTCAGCGCATTGGGCCGATTCCGAGAGTTGTCAAATAACGACGATCATTGGCCGACGCTGGGCGACCGTGAAGCGGTTGCCAGCGAGGCAGGCGAATATAGCCCAAAAAGGGCAGGGAACCGTTTGCAACGGTTCCTCAAGATATGGTAGTGTTCAGCGTTGTGAATCATTGGCGATTGCATAGACAATCCCTTCACAGCTTATTGTGAGGTTCTCCTATGAAAGTTAGCGAGGCTACGTTCAAAACTTGCGTGTTCACGCTAAAAGTGAAGACAGGTTTGGCCCCGTCGTTCCACGATATTACCGACAGCGTGGCCGAGTTTGTCAAACAATCGGAGTTGCGAAACGCTTTCGCGCTGGTGTTTTCCAAGCACACCACCGCCGCGATCACGATCCAGGAAAACGAGCCGTTGCTCCTGATGGACATGGCTTCCACCTTGGAAAGGTTCGCGCCATCCAAAGCTCACTATCGGCATAACGATTTCGCCGTTCGCACCGTGCATATGCACGAGGACGAGTGCCCTAACGGTCAATCGCACTGCCAGCACCTGGTGCTGGGCACCAGCGAGACAGTGCCGGTAATCGACGGAAGGTTGGCTCTGGGCGAGTTTCAGCGCATATTCATGGTCGAGCTAGATCCTGACAAGAGCGACCGGAAGGTTCTGGTCCAGATAATGGGCATGTGATCGTCCACGTCCGTTGCGCCTGGGTCAACCGATCAATTAAAAAGAAGAAAAGTTTCCCCGTAGTGCAGTCCTCAAGAAAGAGGAGCCGACGCTGATGACTTCACAACTGGAAATAGCCTACGATTATTGTCAGCGTGTTGCGCGCAAACAAGCGAAAAACTTCTATTACGCTTTTCGCACTCTGCCGACTCCGAAGCGGCGCGCTATCTATGCAACCTACGCATTCTGCCGCATGTGTGACGATATTGCCGACGAAGACATGCCGATTGATGAGAAACGTAGGCAGTTTTCCGAGACTCGAAATTTGCTCACCGAGAGTTTGCGGCGCACTGGGTCGGAAGTGGGCAATGATGCGCTTCCGCCTGAATTCGCGGCGCTGAGCGACGCGACCGCCGCCTTCGGAATACCACACCACTACTACACACAGGTCATTGAAGGCGTGGAATCGGATCTGGTCAAGACCAGGTTTGAGAACTTTGAGGAACTCAAAGCATACTGCTATCAGGTTGCGTCTGTTGTGGGACTCATTTGCATCGAAGTGTTCGGCTACGAGGACGAAGCGGCTCGAGAGTACGCTATCGACATGGGCATCGCCATGCAACTCACGAATATACTCCGAGATATTAAAGAAGACGCCGAGCGAGACCGAATCTATATTCCGTTGGATGAAATGGCGCGATTCGGATACTCAGAAGATGATCTGAAGCAGGGAATTATCGACGAGCGGTTCCGAAGCCTTATGGCGCTCCAGGTCAACCGCGCGCGCGATTACTATCAACGCTCTCAAAAACTATTTCCTCTTATCGACGCTGGAGCGAGAGCGTGCCCCAAGGTATTGCACCTTGCGTACCGTTCGATACTCGATCGGATAGACGCACAGGGATATGATGTGTTCTCTCAGCGCATCGGACTCACCACATTCGAGAAATTGATGATCACCGGGCGGCTGTGGGCTGGCACTCTGTTGCCATCGGTCCCGTCGCTTCGGCGTTAGTCGAAGGCCATTTGGCTTGCGCGCTCTCATTCTGGCTCCCTTCGACAAATGCCATATCCTGCGTCTTGAGACGCTGGGCCGAGTTATACACGTAAGTTGGACCGAAACTAAGACACTGGTCTCTCCCGACGATCTGGCATCCCGACTAATCACTGAAGAGATTGACGTGCTCGTGGTCGAGGCCGACTTCGTGTTCGACGAGACTATCAAAGAATCGCCCAGCCTGAGATTCATCGGGATTTGTAGAGCCTCGACCAACTCTGTTGATATTGACGCTGCAACGGAAGCAGGAATCCTCGTAGTTAATACTCCAGCTCGAAACGCCCAGGCTGTGGCGGAACATGCGCTCGGTTTGTTGTTCGCCCTCGCCAGAAAAATCCCCGCTGCACACCAGTACACTTCTCAAGGCCGTTGGCAAAATCCCACTGAGCCGTATCTGTCGATGCGAGGAGTCGAGCTCGGCGGCAAGACGCTTGGCGTCATCGGGCTTGGTGCCATCGGCAGGCATCTTGCGATGATGTGCAATGGCATCGGTATGCGAGTCGTCGCCTATGATCCTTTCGTGTCCCCAGTGCCTGATGGAGTGGAGATGTCAGACTTGAATGATCTGATGTCTCAGTCTGATTTCGTTAGCGTTCACGTTCCGATAACTTCCGACACTGAACGCCTCATTGACAGAAAAATGTTGGCGAAAATGCGGCCCACATCGTATCTAGTGAACTGCTCTGATTCCGCAGTGATAGAACTAGAATCGCTGGTGGACATCCTCCGAAATCACAAGATCGCAGGAGCCGCATTCGACGTATTCGAGACCCACCCCGTCGCTCCTGATAACCCTCTATTGTCACTGGATAACGTGATACTGTCTCCTCACATAGGCGGCGCAACCGATGAGACTGTCGAGCGTCACTCACGCATGATGGCTGATGATATTCTGCGATTCGTGGACGGCCAACGCCCCGTGAATCTGGTGAACTCTGAGGCGTGGACCGAACATGGCAACTAGGCAAATACTGGTTATCGACGCCGGAACCAGCAAGGTTCGGTGTTACGCCCACGACAGTGATGTAGGAATCGTGGCGTCGGCCAGCAGTCCGTGGGCATATGCACAAGAACCCGACGCACCGGAGTTCGCGCGATCCTTCGATGTCGAAGCCGTGTGGCGTGGCATTTCCGACTCAATTGCTGAGTGCGTAACCGGACGCAACATCGCGGCGGTCTCAGTGACCTCACAGCGTCAAGCACTGGCTTTTCTAGACAATCAGGGGGACGAGATATACGTTGGCCCCAATATGGACCTTCGCTCTGTGTTCGAAGGCGCAGCCCTCGATGAGGACAACGGCCCTCGGATTTACACCCAGACAGGCCACATTCCCACCTTCATGCTGGCGGCTGGCAAGCTGCGATGGTTCCAGCTTCATCGTCCGGAGGCCTATGCTAGAATTGCCAACGTCCTGACGCTGGCCGATTGGCTCGCCTGGAAACTCACGGGTGAGTTGACCAGAGAGCGGACGCTGGCCGCCGAGTCTGGACTTTTGAACATCTGGTCGCGAGGTCCGCTGGCAGACCTTTATCAACATCTCGGTCTGCATCACGACACACCAATGCTGGTAACCGCCAGCGACGTAATAGGCGAAACATCCACCGAGAGCGCAGCGCAGTCTGGGTTGGACATGGGAACGCCGGTTGTGGCCGCAGGGGCGGACACTCAGGCAGGCCTGATCGGTCTCGGCGTAGTCCGAGCCTCGGACGTCGGATTGATAGCAGGCTGGAGCGCGCCTGTCCAGATGGTGACATCCCAACCAATGCTGGCCCCGATGGGCGAGACATGGACCGGCCTCCATCCCATCGAAAACAGATGGGTGTTGGAAAGCACGACAGGCGATATGGGCAACTCCTATCGATGGCTCAGGGAGATGCTTGTGGCTCCCGGCAGTGACGGATATAGCCAACTGGACGAGCTCTCAGATTCGGTTCCAGTAGGCTCGGAGGGAGCCAGAAGTTACCTGGGGCCGGGGAGAATGGACATGTCGAATCTGGGGATGAGGCAGGGCGGGATGCTGTTTCCGGTCCCGATGACCGTTACTGGATTCGGAAAAGCGCATTTGGTACGCTCGACGCTGGAAGGGTTCGCATTCGCGGTCAGAGCTAACCTGGAACAAATTGAACGCTTGACCGACGAACATCCAGATCAATTATCAGTCGGGGGCGGGATGGCCCGCTCAGCGGCATTCCTCAAAATCCTCACAGACGTGATCGGGAGGCCTATTCGAGTGGCCGCGGACCCCAGATCAACGGTTCAGGGCGGGGCGCTGGCGGCCAGAATAGCGCTCGGCGAATACCAGAACTTTGATGAGACTGCTGAGTTCGTCCGGGAACAACTGGACACGATTCAATCAGACCCGCTGGACTCCGCGGAGTACGATGATTTTTACGAAGAATGGGTCGAGACGGCAGAGAATCTGTCGGGATTGATGGCGTGATAGTTCGATGACGAGCAGATGGCAAGCTGAAAAATCAGCGGTGGCCGGGACGGCGCGTGTCATGTCACAGATGGGTCTAGTGATGGGCACCAGTGGCAATGTCAGCGTTCGGTTTTCTCCCTCCGAAACTGGCGAGCCACTGATGGCTGTTACGCCAGCTGCCACCGCCTACTCGACAATGCAGGCCGATGACATCGTCGTGACCGATTTCGAGGTTGATCCAATCGACAGCGATTTGACGCCATCTTCGGAAAGCCTGATGCATGTCGCCATATATCGAGCCAGGCCGGACGTGGGAGCGGTCATCCACACCCACTCGGTTTACTCCAGCGTGCTGGCGGTGTCTGGCCTCGACATCCCGCCCGTGCTGGATGAAGTGATCGTGAACATCGGCGGGGCAATTCGAGTGTCCGAGTATGGGTTCCCGGGCAGCGACGCCCTCGCCGAGAATGTGACCGATGCGCTGGGGGATCGAAAAGCCGCAATTATTGCCAACCACGGAGCCGTGGGGGTCGGCAAAACCCTCGAAGAAGCCCTTCAAATCTGCGCGTTGGTGGAAAGGGTTTCGGAGATTTTCGTTCACGCAACTGCTATGGGCCAGATAATCCATCTGCCTGCTGAAGCTGTGGAAGCGGAGATGGCGATTTACCGCATGCGGAATCCTGACATCGGAGGTACCGAGTAATGGTGACCGTTCCAGCCTTTTTGTTGAGAAGGTTGTACGTAAAAAAGAGCCTCAGAAACACCGAGAACGGATTCGAGTTCGAGTTGCGGAACCGGCTTGGCTCAGGCTACGCGTTCAAACTCTGGCCTCTGACCGTCGATGGCGTCGAGTTGCCCCCAGAAGACAGCGTGTTCCAATTAGAGGGAGAAGAGACCGCCTTTAGCGAGGTGTCAAAAGAACGCACCTTCACGCTGGCGATGAATCGCACAATCACGATCAAGGCTAACGGCACGACCCTGGTGTCAGGGCCTCGCAAGATCGGAATGGGGTTCGACGTGCCGGGTCTCGGCACTCTGAGATTCGACTTCACCGATGTGGTCGCCGATGAGTGAGCCTCCGCGCAGGATATTGGTTACAGGCGCTTGCGGCTATCTGGCAGGCCGGATAATTCAACGGTTGGAAAAAATGGTCGGAGTCGATCAAATCCTGGCGACGGATATCCGTTCCCCCCAATCAAAATTCTCCAGCAACAAGGTGGCATTCCAGAGCCTAGACGTATGCGAGCCATTTCCAGACCTGCTTCGGGAGCATCGTATCGAGTCTGTTGTCCACCTTGCGTATGTCATGAATCCAGGCCACAACCGTTGCGCCGCCTGGAGGGTCAACGTTCAGGGGACCGTCAACCTGCTCGACGCTTGCTCCAACTCCGACGTGAAACAAATATGCTACCTCAGCAGCACATCCGTGTATGGCGCTCACCCCGACAACCCGGATTTTCTTACAGAAGAATCGCCAGTCCGCCCCATCAAAGGGTTTCAATACTCCGAGGATAAAGCCGAAGCCGAGGCGCTGTTGGCCGATTACGCTGACCGCGCACCTGATTGTGCGGTCACGGTGCTTCGTGTGTGTCCGGTCCTTGGCCCCAACGCCGACAATTTCATCGCCGCCGCTTTCTCCAAACCCTTTCTGGTGGCAGTGCGGGGACACAACCCGCCGATGCAGTTCATTCATGAGGACGATCTCGTGGAAAATCTGATGTTTTGCCTCACCGAACAACCCAGAGGGATATTCAACCTGACGGGTGATGGCACGATCAGGTGGAGCGAGATGGCGCGAATTTTCGGCCGGAGATTGTTGAGCCTTCCGGCGCCCATCCTATACGGCCTGACGGGGATTGGCTGGCTGTTGCGGCTTCAGAGCGACTCACCGCCGTGCGGCATTGATTTCATCAGGCACCAGTGGACGGCCAGCACCCAGAAGGCCCGGAGCGAGTTGGGAATGTCCTTCCAACACTCGTCAAGCGAGGCGTGGGAGTCGTTCGCGACGGGAAAGTCTGTTTCCGCCTCGCATCGGGTTCACTGATCGCAACTTGGCAGAATGGAGCGTGCATGACGAAAAAAGTAGTAATCGACACCGACCCAGGCACCGACGACGCTCTGGCGCTCATCATGGCGCTGAACTCGCCGGAGTTGGATATCCAGGGCATGACATCAGTGGCCGGTAACGCTCGGTTGGCCGACACCACACGCAACACCCTGAGACTGATGAACCATTTAGGCCATCCGAATATGCCTGTCGCTCAGGGAGCATCCCGTCCGTTGCGAGGGAAATTCAACTACGGGTACAATTATCACGGCCCCAGAGGTCTGCCTGTTGAACTTGTGACAACGAAATCCAGGCCTCGGTCGCTTCGGGCGCCAGAGTATATAAACAGCATCGGTTACTCCTTTCCAGAGGAGTTCGTTATTATCGCATTAGGGCCGCTGACCAACGTGGCGCGGGCGATACAGCGGGAGCCACGGTTGGTCTCGTGGATAAAGGAAATCGTCGTCATGGGCGGAGCGGTCGAGATCGGAGGCAACGTGACGCCCTATGCCGAATTTAACATTTGGAACGATCCTCACGCCGCGAACGTTGTGTTCGACTCCGGCGTTCCTGTTACGCTTGTTGGTCTGGATGTCTGCGTTCAGGTGGCCTTCGGCAGGGATGATTCCGACTGGAGGGAGGGTCAAACCACAGGCGGACGATTGGCCGCTGATGTGCTGGCGACGTGGTTTACCGAGACTCACCCAGACCTCGACCAGTACGCGCTATGCGACCCGCTGGCCGTGGCCGCGTCGATTGAACCCGAGCTCTTGGAGACCAAGTCAGCCACCGTATCCGCCGAGCAAGAGGACGCCGAGACCTACGGACAGACGCGCGCAACCTATGGAGACGGCAACGTAAAAGTCGCTCTCGGAGTGGACGTCGACAGAGCGCGAGCCTTTGTCCTCGAACGCATAAATTCCACGCATTGAATTCCTTCGCAACACCCTCGCGCGGATTATTTGACCGCCCTGAAATCCATGCGCTATCATGAATGAAACATTCTTGACCAATAAGATCAACAACCACTAGGAGCGACACTATTTATGACCACACAAAAGGTCATCTCTCGTGAGACGGGCATTGAAGAGTCCCAGTATAAATGGGGATTTGATTTTGATTACGAAGCAGACGTCGCCCCCAAAGGACTAAGCGAGGACATCGTTCAGTTCATATCGGCGAAGAAGCAAGAGCCTGAGTGGATGCTGGAATGGCGCCTTAAAGCCTTCCGCCACTGGGGGAAGCTCGGCACAGAGGAGCCGGAATGGGCCAACATCGAACACCCGCCCATCGACTTCCAGGACATGAGATACTACGCCGCTCCCAAATCCCTGGGCGACGGCCCCAAGAGCCTTGATGAGGTTGACCCCGAAATCCTCGAAGCGTTCAACAAACTGGGCATTCCTCTTCAAGAGCAGAAGATGTTATCCGGTGTTGCGATCGATGCGGTGCTGGACAGCGTTTCCGTCGCTACCACCTACAAGAAATTGCTGGAGGACGCAGGCGTTATTTTCTGCCCCATCAGTGAGGCCATCCGAGAGCATCCCGAATTGGTGGAGAAGTATCTTGGCTCGGTGGTGCCATACTCTGATAACTTCTACGCCACTTTGAACTCCGCGGTGTTTAGCGACGGGTCGTTCTGCTACATCCCCCCCGGAGTGCGCTGTCCCGTCGAGCTAATGACTTATTTCCGAATCAACGCCCT
>DCAW01000130.1:6000-7977 GCA_002313895.1 Dehalococcoidia bacterium UBA1123 | reverse complement strand
TTCTGTCCCATCTGTGCTGAATGCTTACGGTACAAAACGATACCTTCCTGACCCAGGATTCTTCGTGCTTTCGGTGCCGTTTTTGAGCGGTGGATGCCAGCGTTATCCATGATCACCACCGTCAACCCAGGCCCCTTTGGGATGGCCTTTCTCAGGAACAACACTAGACCTCTGATGTAAGAGAACGAGGCGCTGGTGACCTGCTCAGCGATTTGACGGTGCCATCGGCAACGAGCGCAGCCAGCACATTGATCCGTCGTCGTGAATTCTCACAGGGCACAGACCTTCGTTGACCTGGTGGAGTTCACGAGTGGTTCACTGGCTGGGAAGGACTGAATCCATATTCATCGAGGAATGCCGGAGTCAACTCTCCCGTGACAGCCTTTTTTGAGAGTTGTGGTGGTTGCTTGAGCACGCTAAACTTTCTGCGTGTCGTGCTTTTTATGTAGTGTTCGCTGTGTGCGAAAGTAGCGAGTTCCCGTAGCCTGAAGGTACTTACGCACCTGGCGAGCCCTGAGATAGATGTCGTAGTCGGACAGAGCGACAGCTAGCTGAGGTGGACCCTAGGTGCGACCGCGAGACAGCGGATCCGAAAGCGCACTCCGTACTCGATGTCGATGATCTGTGTCCGGCGGAGGTCCTGGGCGGGTGCGTCCAAACCTTCGATACCGTCGATCTGGAACCCTCGCAACACGCGTCGCGTTGTAGCTGAACAGTATCCAAGATGAGTTGATATAGCTGGAGGAGACCACCTCGCGTCCGAGAGCAGAATCATCTCCACTAGGTCTCTTTCGGCTGGTTTGAGCGTTGAGCCTAGCCGTAACTCTTGGACCTGGGCACGTTGATCGGCGTCGATTGTGTTCGTATCATACATGAAGTTGTTAATATATTAGGCCGACCGCTCAGGCTCCACATGTGCGCCGGAGCGCTATGCTAGTCTGCACGCAGCGCAACGATTCTGTAGAGCTTCGCGCTTGACGGAGGCGTAGCAGGTTCCCTTCACGCTCGACTCGATTAGGAGACAATTATGTCAGCACCGTTACCCCATCATGCTCAGATCATAATAATCGGAGGCGGGATAGTCGGGTGCAGCGTTGCCTACCACCTGACGAAACTGGGCCGCAAGGACGTGGTCCTGCTGGAACAAGGTGAACTCACAGGTGGGACGACGTGGCACGCCGCTGGTCTGGTGACCCAGCTTCGCAACTCTCACACCCTCATCGAGATCGTCAAGTACGGCGTAGGCCTCTACTCCCAGCTGGAGGCCGAGACGGGCCAGCCCACCGGGTTTGACCAGACCGGCAGCATCACGGTGGCACGCACCGAAGGCCGGATGGATGAACTCAAAAAAATAACGTCTCTTGCCCGCGCCTCTGGCATCGAGATCGAGCCGATCACCATCAGGGAAGCCGGTGAGATGTGGCCTCTCATGCGGACCGACGATCTGGTGGGCGCCATCCATATCCCCAAAGACGGCCAGACGCTTCCTGCCGAGACGGCGAAGGCCATGGCCAAGGGCGCTAAAGACGGAGGAGCCTCCATTTTCGAAGGCGTTACAGTCACCGGGATACGCCGGAGCGAAGGCGCTGTGAAGGGCGTGTCCACGGACCACGGCGACATCGAGTGCGAGGTGATCGTCAACTGCGGGGGAATGTGGTCCAGAGAAATCGGCCTGATGTGCGGCGTCGCAGTGCCTCTCCATGCTGCCGAGCACATGTACCTGGTCACCAACCCAATGGGCATCCCGAAGGGCATCCGATCCCTCCGCGACCCCGATGAGCAAATCTATTTCAGAAGGGACCTGGAGGAGGAGGGAGCGATTCTGATGGGCGGCTTTGAGTCGGTCGCCAAACCCTGGGGCATGAACGGCATCCCTGACGATTACATCTTCAGCCTTCTGGAGCCGGACTGGGAACACTTCAAGGTCTTTTGGGAGAGTGCCGTGAATCGTGTTCCCGCGATGAAGGACGCGGGCAT
>DCAW01000130.1:0-5600 GCA_002313895.1 Dehalococcoidia bacterium UBA1123 | reverse complement strand
TGAAGAATTTCTTCGTCGCCGCCGGGCTTAACTCAACAGGCATCGCGGCGGGCGCCGGGACGGGCAGAGCGATCGCTGAATGGATCGTCGAGGGCCACCCGACAATGGACTTGACAGAGGTCGACATTCGCCGGTTCCAGGGGTTCCAGAACGGAGCCGGCTATCTGCACGACCGGGTCGTAGAGACTGTAGGCACACTTTACGGGATGCACTGGCCTCACCTCCAGTACGAGACGGCCCGCGACGTAAGACGCTCTCCGATTCACGACCGACTGGCCGCGCTGGGCGCCTGTTTTGGGGAGGTGTCGGGATGGGAACGCCCCAATTGGTATGCCTCGCATGAAGCAGAGCCGAGGTACGAGCATTCCTTCGGGCGTCAGAATTGGTTTTCCGACTCCGGCGAGGAACACCGTGCTGTGCGAGAGGCAGTCGGCTTGTTCGACCAGACTTCTTTCGCCAAGTTCCTGATCCAGGGTCGCGATGCAGAGGCCGTGATGCAGCGGATTTGCGCTAACGATGTGGGCGTCCCGGCGGGACGGGTTGTTTACACCACGATGTTGAACCGCCACGGTGGGATAGAGGCTGATCTGACCGTCACCCGTCTCTGCGAAGATCGCTACATGGTCGTCACGGGTGGAGCCGGAGAGAGGCGCGACTTCCATTGGATTGAACAGAGTATCCCTGATGGCGCACACGCCTTCCTGACCAACGTGACGTCCGCCTACGCCGTTCTAGGCGTAATGGGCCCCAAGTCCAGAGAGTTGCTTTCCAGTCTCACCGGCGCCGATCTCTCCAACGAAGCCTTCCCATTCCTGTCCAGCCGCGAGATCGAAATCGGCCACGCCGTCGTCCGGGCCACAAGGATCACCTACGTAGGCGAGCTGGGCTGGGAGCTTTACGTCCCGACGGAGTTCGCCACTCACGTCTATGACGTGCTGGTGCACAAGGGCCAAGAGCACGGCATGCGCCACGCTGGATTCCACGCTATGGATTCGCTCCGTGTCGAGAAGGGTTACCGGGCTTGGGGCTCGGACCTTACCGACCAAGACACGCCCGTTGAAGCGGGGCTGAGGTTCGCGGTCGCTTTCGAAAAGGCAGTTGAGTTCAACGGCAAAAGCGCGCTCCTCCGACAGATCGAGCAAGGTGTTAAGAAACGGCTGGTGGTGTTCACCTTGGATGACCCCGAGCCGTTGCTCCTGGGTGACGAGCCAATCTATCGGAACGGTGAGGTTGTTGGCCGGACCACCTCGGGAACCTTCGGACACACAGTCGGCCGGTCAGTCGGCATGGGATATGTTGAGAACGAAGAGGGTGTGGACACCGCAGATATTCGGTCCGGCACTTATGAGATAGAGGTCAGAGCTGAGCGTTTCCAGGCTACCGCGTCCCTCAGGCCACCCTACGACCCCAGAAACGAGCGCGTCCGCTCATAGCGGACTATGACCCCACATAGCCGGCTCAGATCTCTGAGTTGCAACACTTGAACGTCTTCTCCGGTCTCGGTCTGGCGCTGCCCCTTCTTGTCACATTCGCTAACGATTAACAGCGATCCAATCGAGAGCCCGAACGCCGCAGTGAGGCGCTCTACCACATGCCGGAGGTAGTTCCGCCGTCCATGCTCAGCGGGTGTCCCACGACGAACGACGCCTCGTCGGAGCAGAGCCACAGGACAGCGCCGACCACCTCGTCCACCGTGCCGATTCGACCGGCTGGTGTCGCCGCGACCATTTGCTCCTCGGCGCGAGGGTCGGTGGAATCAGTCATCGGTGTGCGGATGAACCCTGGACACACCGCATTGATCCGGATGCCATCGCCGATGTACTGAAGCGCTGCCGATTTTGTTAGCCCGATCACGCCCCATTTACTTGCGGTGTAAACGGCGCTCCCGGACCAGCCGATCAGTCCCGCGTCCGAGGAGGTGTTAACGATCGTTCCGCCGCCTTGACTGAGCATTTGCGGGATCTGGTACTTCATGCACAACCATACGCCCTTCAGGTTTATGCTCAAGACCTGATCCCACGAATCCTCTTCAACTTCGTGGATCGGTCCGCTGCCCCCGCTGGTCCCGGCGTTGTTGAAAGCACAGTCCAGCCGGCCGTAGGCTTCAACCGTCCGGTCCACCAGCGACTCGACGTCGGACGCCACCGCCACGTCAGTCCGGACCGCTATAGCCTCGCCACCAGCGTCCCGAATCAATTGCACCGTCTCCTCGCTCTCCACTTCCCCTCGGGCGGCAACGACGACGCGGGCGCCCTCGGCAGCGAACGCCACAGCCGCCGCCCTGCCTATTCCAGAGCTTCCACCAGTTACCAGCGCAACCTGGCCTTGGAATCTTTCAGCCATGTCGACTCCTTACATGAGATAGATTGTTGGGAGCCAGGATAGCGCCAAGCTGGAAGGGCGAATAGGCATCTCCCTCGAAGGCGGTCTCGGATGAGCGGAGCTTACTACCGGCTGGCTTCCTCTTAACCCTTCAGTTATTTTCCGAACCGCCTCAGAGTACACTATCGCCTCACGATCCGGCGGTCGGTGTGGCCGCTCCAATATAGGCCGTGGGTCCCTTCCGCGAACCGCACCATCTCAGTGTCCACACGTAGACGCTTCAGTACTACGAACATCTGCTAGTCCTGCCACGGGGGAAGGCAGAACCGGTACACTTTCACGCCGCCCATGACACAGATACAATTGCCTTGGTCATCAAAAGCATGTATCGAAATTATGCCAAGAGATGCTGTGCTGAAATTTCCGTCCAGAGTGTTTTATGGCTGGTGGATCGTTATCAGCGGGTTGTTAGTTGACGGCCTGAAACACGGCACGTTCAATCGGGGCTTTACTCTATATGTTCTTCCCATCTGAAGCGAGTTAGGCATCGGCGTGGCCGCCATCGCCCTGGCAGATATGTTGGGTCGTCTTGAGGGCGGCGTCATGGGGCCGATCGCGGGTTATTTTACGGATCGTCTGGGGCCTGGGCCTATGGTGGCATTCGGCGGCATAGTGTCCGGTCTGGAATTTATTTTGCTATCAAGCGCCAACAACCTTCTAATTTTCATGCTCATATTCGTTGGCCTGATGTCGGTGGGTTTCCGATTAGGATATAACAACGCCACGATTCCGGCGGTGAATCAATGGTTTCGTCGTAAGCGTAGCCTGGCCATGTCCATAGTTTCGGCAAGCAGCGGATTGGGCGGTTTCGCTTTGGCTCCGATTGTGGGCCTATTGGTGTTCACTTTCGGGTGACGCGATACGGCTCTATTTTGAGGAATCGCAATTATCGCGGTGGTCGTGTCATTGTCTTTTCTGATGCGTCGCTTTCCAGTAGGTATGGGACTTCTCCCAGATGGCGAGCGTCCTCAAACCCCTCTGGATCCTCCGCGAGATATTACTCAAGCCGGGAGAGTTATTACAACCCAACCCGTAGAAACGGTTTCGGCAAATCCTGTTCCCCGCCGTTATCCCGCGGAGCAGGACTACACGCTCAAAGAGGCGATGACCACCTCGTCATTCCGGCTTTTGGCTGTCTCTTCAGGCTTTCTAAATACCGTGCATCCAGGGATATCGTTTCTGATGGCGCCGGTAATGGTCTGGTTTTTGCAATGCGGAGGATTAAGCGAAGAGGATGGGCTTACTATTGCGGCAGCCTTCATCGGAATTCTTTCCTTGAGCGCCTTGGTCTTTTATCCAATCGTCGGATTGCTGAGTGACAGGATTTCCAAAACGAAGTCGAGCGCCGTGTGTATGGTGAGTGGTGCTCTGTCTATGGTGGCCCTTTAGAATCAAAGCGGGTTAATATTGCAATTACTGAACTTTGTGTTTCTGCGGGCCTTCGCTGAAAGCGCAAATCCCTTAAACTGGTCGATCATGGGCGAGTTCTTTGGGCGGCGCTCTTTTGCCACACTCCGGGGTTGGCAGCATTTGCCAAACCAGTTAATGTCCATGAGCACGCCAGTATGGATGGGATTTATCTTCGATAACACCCAAAGCTACTTTTGGGCTCTTGCGCCCTTGGCGTTAATTTATGGCTTGTCCGCGGTGTTCTTCTGGTATTTGCCGAGACCGAATTTACCGCGACGGTTAGCGGCCAGAGAGCGGCCCGGTCTCGCCAATTAAATCTGGTCAAAGTGACAGCGCGTCGTAGGAAGAACCGATGAAACGGTCTCTAGATAATTGAGTTGACTATGGAGAGTTCTGCTATGGAGATCAAGCCATTTGAGATGCACGTAGCCGAAGACGTGTTAGATGATCTGGGGCATCGTCTGTCTAATACTCGTTGGCCTGACGAGATTCCAGACACGGGTTGGGACTATGGAAGCAATCTAAAATACATGATGGAGTTGGTGGAATATTGGCGAACTGACTTTAACTGGCGCGCTCAAGAGAAATTGATAAATTCCTTCGATCATTTCATGGTAGATGTAGAAGGCCAAGCCATCCACTTCATGCATGAGCGTGGCACAGGGCCAAATCCGATGCCGCTGATTCTCACTCATGGTTGGCCTGGCTCATTCTTCGAGATGCACAAGATTATCCCACTCCTAGCTGATCCTGCCAGTCACGGAGGCGACCCAAAAGATTCCTTCGACGTGGTCGCGCCTTCTCTTCCTGGATACGGGTTTTCAGGCCGCCCAACCCGTCGGGGTGTTCAAATTCAAAAGGTAGCTGATTATTGGGCATCGTTCATGACCCAGGGACTGGGTTATGAACGATTCGGCGCGCAGGGAGGAGATTTAGGGGCCGGCGTTACCGCCCGCCTGGGGTCTGAATACGCTCAGAACCTGATCGGAATCCATCTGACCTCAGTGAACAGGCCGTCGCCGTATCTTGGGCCAGAGGCCAGGGCCTTATCAGAAGCCGAGAAAGCCCATCTGAATCAGAGAGATAACTGGCAACAAACCGAAGGGGGCTATGCCCACATGCATCGCACCAAACCCCAGACGCTAGCCTATGGACTGAACGACTCTCCAGCAGGCCTGGCAGCTTGGATTGCAGAGAAGTATCGCACTTGGAGCGATTGTCACGGCGATTTGGAAAGTCGCTTCACCAAGGACGAATTGCTCACTACCATCACAATATACTGGATCACTAAGACGATTAACTCTTCCACAAGAATGTACTTTGAGAACCAGAATCACTCGTGGGATCTGAATCTCGGAGAGAGTATCCATATCCCAACGGCAATGGCAGTGTTCCCCCAAGAAATTAGTCATCCGCCTAGAGAATGGGCTGAACGGTCTTACAGCAACCTTCAAAGTTGGACTGAGATGCCCAGGGGCGGTCATTTCGCCGCCTTAGAGGAACCGGAACTGCTGGCCGAAGACATCCGCGCGTTCTTCCGTCCGTTGAGATCAAGATAAAATGGTTGGCGTTTGGGCTTTGCAGTCGAGGCACAAGCGCTGTCCGTGTTCGCCAGATTAGCAGTCGCACCCCAAATTTTTGCCGCCATCATGACAGGGGCTCGACTCTCGTCAATCTACCTCTGATCGTAACCCTGCTCAGCGACCGTAGAACTTCAGCGAAAATGGGACACTTTTGGACCTGGAATTAATGGAGACTATTTGTAGTCAGATCGAGCTTCTGACAGAGGCATAAGATGCTCTCTGGGA
>DCAW01000106.1 GCA_002313895.1 Dehalococcoidia bacterium UBA1123 | reverse complement strand
CGCCATGTTGCGATCATCATGGACGGCAATGGCAGATGGGCCACGCGGCAGGGAAAGACGCGCACAGAAGGGCACCGGGCAGGCACTGAGAACGTCCGACGAGTCATCGAAGAGTTTGTTCGCTCAGGCGTGGAATGCCTGACGCTGTTCGCTTTCTCGACAGAGAATTGGGGACGGCCTTCGGACGAAGTCTCCGCGCTAATTTCAATTTTGCAAGAAGCAATCGCTAAAGAAGTGGATAATCTTCATGCTCAAGGCGTGAAGATCCAACATCTGGGCAACCTCGAACAGCTCAATGACCATCTTCGCCAGGCAATTGTGCGCAGTATCGAATTGACTCGCGATAACACGAGGTTAACTCTTTGCGTGGCTTTCAACTATGGCGGCAGGGCCGAGATCGTGGACGCAGTTAAGCGGATCGTTGCCGAAGGCGTAGACGTGGAAGCCATCGACGACCAGTTGTTCTCCGACCATCTTTACACTAGCAGCGTGCCCGATCCCGACCTAATAATTCGAACGGGCGGAGAGATGCGCCTCAGCAATTTTTTGATCTGGCAGGCTGCATACGCTGAATACTATGCCACCGACGTATGTTGGCCGGATTTCGATTCCGACGAAATTCACAAAGCCCTCGATGCCTACCGTCAGCGGAGCCGCCGATTTGGCCGCGTGGATAACTGACTGCTGACGCAATCCCGCAACAGTGTTATCTGCGGCGATGTAAACGTAAAGTTGTAATCATATTGGCCCAACGCTTAGCAACCGCCGCCGTTGGCATACCCATCCTCCTGTTCTTTATTTGGACTGGAGGCATTCTATTCATCGGCTTGGTGGCCGCAATTACGGCTTTCGCGGCATTCGAGTTGTCCCGAATGGCGTCCAGTTGGGGCGACCGCGTCAGTGTCGCGTTCTCAGCGCTCGCAACAACAGCCCTCATCTTGTCTGCCATTTTCTACGAACCGGACGGCGACTTCGGCAGAATCATTGGATTCTCAGCCACCGGATACGCGCTGGTTTCAGCCGCCTACTTGCTGATTGCGGTTCCGGCTGGTTTGCTCCGATTGAGGGTTGTTTCGACCCTGGCGGTCGTCGGATTTGTTGGCGGCACTATGGCCCACGGCACGATGATTCGAGGCCTCGAGGATGGAATGGCTTGGATCATCGTGGTGCTGTGTGTCACATTCTCGACAGACACAGGAGCCCTAATACTCGGAAGAGCGTTTGGCAGTCGGAAACTTGCGCCGAGCATCAGCCCTGGAAAAACCTGGGAGGGCGCAGTCGGTGGACTGGCGGTCGGGATTATTGTGTGCCTGGTCGCAGTCGAACTGCTGGCGTTGGATGTCTCGATTGTCGGAGCCGTTCTCCTGGGAACAGCGCTTGCAATAACCGGCCAATTGGGCGATTTGGCAGAATCACAGTTGAAACGGCAGGCCGGCACAAAAGACTCAAGTTCGCTCGTGCCAGGTCATGGTGGAGTTCTCGACCGAATAGATTCCGTTGTATGGAATCTGGTCGTGGTGTATCATTTCGTATCATGAGCAAAAAACCTAAAGGATTGGCAGTGTTGGGTTCGACGGGATCTGTTGGAACTCAAACACTGGATATCGTTCGCGCATTCCCTAACGACTTCAATGTCATAGGCTTGGCCTGCAATCGCAACCTCAAATTGCTCCAGAGCCAGATTGAGGAATTTGAGCCTGATTACATTCATTGTAACGGCACCGAAACCGAAATGACTTCCCTGAAATCTAACGGATGTCAGGATTGCGACCTTGACACGATGGTCGGAGACCCGAACGTCGACATGGTGGTCACAGCGACTGTCGGTGATGTCGCGCTAAACCCTACCCTGACCGCTATCGACGCCGGAAAGCACATTGCCCTCGCCAACAAAGAGACTGTGGTGATGGCTGGAGAGCTTGTGTCGGCTCGTGCGAAGAACGCCGGCGTTCCTTTGTTGCCGCTCGACAGCGAGCCCAACGCCATCTGGCAGTGCATCCGCGGCGAAAATGAAAGCATCTCGAGAGTGATAATTACTGCGTCCGGCGGAGCGTTCAGAACTGCCCCGTTGAACGAAATGGCCGACGTGACACCGCAGCAAGCCCTTAAGCATCCCACCTGGGCGATGGGCCGGAAAATCACCATCGACTCAGCTACCATGATGAACAAGGCGTTTGAAGTTATCGAAGCCCACTGGTTGTTCGGCGTCCCGTGGGACGACATCGAAATCGTTATTCATCCTGAGAGCGTAATACATTCAATGGTCGAGTTTGTCGACGGCTCGGTAAAAGCGCAGATTAGCCCGCCCGACATGCACTTGCCTATTCAGTACGCGATGTTCTACCCGGAGAGGCTTCACAATCCAGCCATAAAAAAATTCGACCCGATTGCGACCGGCGCTCTGACGTTCGAGCCGTGGGAAGGCGAGAGGTATCCCTGCTTCGATATGGCAATCGGCTTCGCCAAACGCGGCGGTTCATGGCCCGCCGCTCTGAGCGGCGCTAATGACGCGGCGGTGGACCTATTTCTGAACGAGAAGATTGGTTTTCTGGAAATTGGTATAGTTATTAAAGAGGCTTTGGAGGATCATACATCCACCGAAGCCCCTGAACTCGATGAAATAATCGCCGCCGGCAAGAACGCCAACGCGAGGGTGGTGAAATTGGTGCGGGGATAATATTGTTCGGCCTGCCACTCTGGTTACTGATATTCCCGGTTCTTGGACTGTTAATTTTTGTCCACGAAGCGGGACATTTTTTAACAGCGAAATATTTTGGCATCAAAGTCACTGAATTTGGATTCGGATTCCCGCCGAGGATATTCGGCATTCAACGAGGAGAGACGACCTACACTCTCAACTGGATTCCCCTGGGCGGCTTCGTAAAAATGGTTGGCGAAGAGGATCCGACCGAAGAACGCAGTTTCGCCCGCCAAGCCGTGTGGAAGCGCGCCATAGTCCTTGTTGCCGGTTCGTTCATGAACATACTAACTCCCTTGGTCATCTTCACGATTCTTTTCTTGCTGCCCCAGGACACCGCTGTCGGCAACGTGGTCATCAGTGGAGTTGCTCCCGGCTCTCCGGCGCAGGAAGCTGGAATTCGTGCGGGGGACACCGTCATGTCATTCGACGGCGAACGAGTGAAAAACCATTACAGCTTGATAGAAATGGTGATGGCGAAGTTGGATAGCCCGACCGAGATCACACTTAGGCGCGGATCAATCGTAACGGGGTTAGGCCAGAATCTCGACTCGTCGGTCGTGGAAACAGTCACAGTTACGCCCAGACTGAATCCGCCTAAATTCTTAGTTGTCGATGAAGTCGCAGACGCAGATACTGAGATATCTTTGAGAGACGCCCGACGATATGACGCACAGCTGGGACTCGGCGACACGCTCACTCAAGGCGCGGTTGGGGTGATTATTGGCACGTCCAATGTGAGAATGGTCAAGGAAAGTTATCCAATTTGGGAAGCAGTTCCGAAGGCATTCGACCGCATGTGGAACGTGCTAATTATCACCAAGAACGGCTTTGAGCGGTGGATTTCCGGTGGCCCCGACCCTGGATTGACAGGTCCTATCGGGATTGCTCGTGTGACCGGACAGGTCGCTGAAGCGGGAATCGCTCCGATTTTCGAGTTGACTGCCCTGATCAGCATCTCGCTCGGAATTATGAATATTCTTCCGATTCCTGCCCTCGATGGCGGGCGCCTTTTGTTCGTCATGATTGAA
Source organism: Dehalococcoidia bacterium UBA1123 (assembly GCA_002313895.1). Lineage (GTDB taxonomy): Bacteria > Chloroflexota > Dehalococcoidia > Lucifugimonadales > UBA1123 > UBA1123. The sequence goes on along the minus strand of DCAW01000106.1, from coordinate 7,952 downwards.
TGGGCGCGGCGCGGGAAACGCGTGTCTCCTCAGAAAGAAGGGGTCGTCCATCTGGCCGGTTTTGCGGTGTTGATTGGTTTCATTGTGATAATAAGTTACTTCGACGTCGTTCGTATTATCAGCGGGGAACGTCTCATACCGTAATCGATAACCTTGAACGGGGGACGGAAACTCCTGTATCCTCGCGAGTATCAATATTACGCGCCAGAGGAGTAACCTTTCGATGCGAACGCGACGTGTGACCAAGCCACTGTATGTTGGCGATGTCAAGATTGGCGGCGACGCGCCGATCTCTGTTCAATCCATGACCAAAACCGACACCCGTGATGTGGCCGCCACGGTGCGCCAGATCAGGGAGATGGAGGAAGCCGGTTGTGAGATCGTCAGGAGCGCCGTGCCTGATATGGAAGCTGCCAAGGCGCTAAAAGAGATCAAACGCCAGATCAACATTCCGCTCATCGCCGACATACACTTCCACTACCAACTGGCTCTGGAATCCTTGGAGAGTGGCGTCGATTGCCTTCGGCTGAACCCTGGGAACATCCGGGACCAGGAGAAGGTCGAGCTGGTGGTCGAACAGGCCAAAATTCGACAAGTTCCGATTCGAATTGGGGTCAATTTTGGCAGCCTCCCGCCTGTGGATGGTATTGGTAAAACCCGGGGCATTTCCCGTCACACAGATGGCGTTAACTTGCTCCCGAAAGCCGGAGAGGCAAAGGGCGAGGAATACTCTGTGGTGGACCACATGGTCGCCACCGGCCTTTGGGAGATCGGAATTCTCGAGAACCTGGATTTCGACCTCATCAAAATTTCCCTGAAAGCGTTCGATATCGACACGACAATCGAGTCGTATCGGCGAATGGCAAAGCTCGTCCCCTACCCGCTACATCTCGGAATCACAGAATCAGGCACCGCCAAATCCGGTAGCATTCGCAGCGCCATCGGACTCGGAACGCTGCTGTACAACGGGATCGGCGACACGATACGCGTCTCGCTCAGCGATGATCCTCGCGAAGAGGTATTCACTGGATTCGAGATTTTGAAGTCGCTTGAACTGCGAAAAGCCGGGCCGGTGCTGGTGGCCTGCCCCAGTTGCGGTCGGGCCGACGTAGACGTTGTGAAACTGGCAAACGAAGTCGATGAGCTTCTCAAGGCGACGAAAAGTTCAATCAAAGTTGCCGTCATGGGTTGCGAGGTCAATGGCCCGGGCGAAGCCAAAGATGCAGACGTGGGAATCGCCGCGGGCGCGGGACGCGCCATCATTTTTCGCAAAGGCCAAAAAGCGCGGATCGTGCCTGAAGCCGAAATGCTTTCTGCCCTCATGGAAGAGGTCGCGAACGCGGAAGCAGACCTCGAAACTGCGACCGTATCCCCATAATCTGGCTTCGCCGACAACGACAATCGACCTCCGAATCGACGATGGCTCGGACAAATCACGGATGAAATAATCATGCGCGTATCACGACTATTTGGAAAAACCCTAAGAGACGACCCTGCCGAGGCTGAACTTGTCAGCCACAAATTAATGCTGAAAGCAGGCATGATATATCAGGCCGCTGCCGGCATTTACGGGTATATGCCTCTGGCCTGGAGATCGCTAAGGAAAATCGAGCAGATCATCCGAGAGGAAATGGATGCCGCCGGAGGGCAGGAAATCCACTTGCCAGTGCTTCAGCCCCGCGACCTATGGCAAATGTCTGGGCGCGACAAGATGATGGGTCCCGAACTGTTCAGGGTAACCGATCGTCGAGATCGAGAGATGGTCTTGGCTCCGACTCATGAGGAACTGCTGACCAACATGGTCAAGGCCAACGTCAACAGCTACCGCGACCTGCCGATGACCATATATCAGATTCAGACAAAATTCCGCGACGAACCCCGCCCCAGAGGAGGACTGATTCGGGTCAGGGAATTTGACATGAAGGACGCCTATAGCTTTGACGCTGACGAGGAAGGACTCGATCTCAGCTACCAGGCTATGGTTCAGGCGTACAAAAACATCTTTGCGAGGTGTGGACTTGATGCCATCATCGTCGACGCAGACAGCGGAGCGATCGGCGGCAAGGACTCCCAGGAGTTCATTCTGCTGGCTGACGCGGGCGAAGACACCATAATTCTATGCCCAACGTGCGACTATGCCGCAAATGGCGAAAAAGCTGTGTTCAAGAAGGAAACCCTGCCCACAGAAAACGAGCTGCCACTTGAGGAAGTCGCAACGCCAGGCGTGAAGACCATCCAAGAGTTAGCAGAGTACCTCGGAGTGTCTGAGTCTAAAACACTCAAAGGGGTGTTCTACATGGCAGATGGGCAATTCACGTTCGTGGTCATTAGGGGCGACCTGGATGTCAACGAGGTGAAGCTCAACAACGCTCTTGGGGCGATCGATTTGCGATTGGCAACCCCTCAGGAAGTGACAGCAGCAGGCGTGGTTGCCGGCTCGGCGTCACCCGTAGGTCTGAAAGGCACGCGAATCGTCGCAGACGACTCTATCGAACTTGGTTCCAATTTCGTTGTGGGTGCAAACAAAGACGGCTACCATTTCAACAACGCAAACGTCCCTAGAGATTTCAAAGCGGACACTATTACCGACATTGCGATGGCCCAAGCGGGCTATGCCTGCCCGAATTGCGGCGCCTCGCTGCAAACTCACCGCGGAATTGAAGTAGGACACGTATTCAAACTAGGAACCAGATACAGTGACATCCAGGAAGCTACCTACCCAGACCGGGATGGAGAAAGCCACCCAATCATGATGGGGTGCTACGGCATCGGAGTTGGGAGACTGCTTGCCGCGTCCATCGAACAACACAACGACGAAAACGGCATCCTGTTTCCGAAACCTATTGCGCCCTACGACGTCCAACTTGTCGGCTTGAACATGCAAAACGACGAGGTGACCAACGCCGCGAATACGCTGTACGAAGAATTGACAGCAGCCGGACTATCGACGCTCTATGATGACCGAAGTGAAACCGCCGGGGTAAAGTTCAACGACGCCGATCTACTGGGTTTGCCCGTGCGTGTGGTGGTCAGTCCACGAAACCTGAAGCAAGGGATCGTGGAGATCAAAGAACGTTCGTCTGAAGATCCCACGACCGTCCCAAGCGACGAGGCTGTAGATGTGATCCGGCGTTTAATCGACGCTTAGCCGTCCTACAAAATAACTAATCACCCGTTCGGCGTACTCGTCTGGATGTTCGATGTAGGCATCCAGGTGGTCAGAGTCTTCCACCGCCCACAATACACTGCCGTCGGGCGCGGCGTCGAATACTCGTTGGCCGTGGTCTGCTGGTATTCTTGTGTCGCCGGTCCCGTAAATGACCATGATCGGATAGTCCAACTCCGACACCATCTTCTCCGGCGACATTGCGTCAACGTCGATGTCATAAAGCAGATCGGCCCATACCTTGGCCATCGGGATAAATAGTGGCACGAACCATTCCGGGAACGGGGTTTTTCGCGCTGTTTCCTGGGCGATCAACTCTGACGCAATCGCGTAAGGACTGTCCAATACAAGAGCGGTAATCGTTGGTTCAGTAGCCGCCGTCATCGCCGAAGTTCCTGCTCCCATTGAAAGACCCAGGACTCCAATTTCGCCGGAATCAACGCCTCGCATTTTGAGGAAGTCGAAGGCGCCAAGAACGTCGAAGCGTTCGTGATAACCGCCGGTGGTCTTGTCCCCTCCAGACAGACCGTGAGCGCGAAGGTCGAACATCAAGAACCCGAATCCATGTTCGTGAAATTCAACAGCAAGCTCAGTCATTTGATCGCCTGTTCTCTGTGATCCAATGCCATGAACGAAGATGATTGTCGGAGAGGTATTTCTGGCGACCACATACCATCCGCTCAAGTTAACGTCGCCCGTTCGGGACATGAAATCGACATCTTCAAACGCGACGCCGTGAGCGGCTAGGCTATCCTCCAGGTCTTCCCGTTCAGCCCCGGTAACGCCGGAGGCAATCAGGTAACCGATGCCCCCATATATCGTCAATAAAATGATAGCGGCAATGGGAATGACGATTCGCAGGGCGCGCATCAATTGATCCCAAAGCCAGGATTCGTCAGGCTCTTTGAGGGTACTATCTGGTGTTGGAACAGGTTTTCCATTGTGTCCTTGATTGCGGTAATATATGTGCCAAAGTAAGCCATCTCGAGTAGAGCAACAGTATCGCATATTCGGCGGGTAAAAAAACGACGGGGTAGAATTGCAGGAGCATATCAATGAGCGGTATTTGGTCAGGGGACACTCGATGTGTGGTGATGTTAGGGTTCGACGTTGATGGCGTTTCGAGCGCTCTAAACAGCAATCCCGACACGGCTAAACTGCCGAGTTTCATGTCGATGAGAGAGTACGGCCCCAGCGTGGCCGCGCCGCGAATCCTGGACGTGCTAGACAAGCACGAAATCAAAGCCAGCTTCTACGTACCAGGTTACGTCGCCGAGACTCACGAAACTCTGGTCGCCGACATCGCGAACCGAGGCCACGAGGTCGGGCATCACGGTTACATGCACGAAGCGCCCGCTACGTTGTCGCCAGAAAAAGAATTGGAAGTCCTGGATCATGGAAGCGGAATTCTGGAACGAATCACAGGTCAAAAAGTGTTGGGTTATCGCTCCCCTAGTTGGGAGTTGAGCGAGTATTCGATCCAATATCTCATCGACAGAGGGTTCGTTTACGACTCTAGCCTCATGGGCGATGACATCCCATACATTGTGACTGAGGGCGATTCCCAACTGGTAGAAATTCCCGTCCATTGGGAATGGGACGACCATCCCTACTTCAGCTTCGCACCTGCGCTCGGCGGGCGGAGCGCAATGGCGAGCCCTGAACAAGTTTATCAGGTGTGGAGCGCCGGATTCGAGGGAGCGTATCACTATGGGCGAGCCTTCGTCCTCACGATGCACCCGCACATCATCGGAAGGCCCGGCAGACTGCGTATGCTTGAGCGTCTAATTGCTTACATGAAATCTATGCCTGGAGTCGAATTCCGCCGGGCCATCGACGTTGCGACCGAGTGGAAAGCATGACGGTTTTGGCCCTCGTGCCAACGATTCGTGAATTGGACGCGCTGGTGGCCGCCTTCGATCACATGGGCCTTACCGGGGAGCCAGTTAAGCTAGGCAGGTTAGAAGCGATTTCGTACTTGAGTGGACGCGCGGTGGTTGTCGAAGGAGGTCTTGGCAAAGCGCAATTCGCAACCCATACCCTGCACTCCATCGAGGCGTTGTCAGTCGTCTCGGTTGCCATGTGTATCGGTTCGGCAGGTGGCCTTTCTCCTGACCTCGCCATTGGAGACGTGATTGTTGCAACCGAGACAGTTGAACACGACTTCAACCGCAACCTGATACCAGGCCCAGCGCCTGAATTCGCCGGAGACCTCCGATCCATTGCGGCCATGCAAGAAGCGGAAGCTTTCAATACGCTGCCATTTTCCGTCCATTTCGGGCGCGTGGCGTCGGGTGATGAGTCCATCGTGACGACTTCTCGGGCCAATGAGTTGCGCGATACCACAGGAGCTGTCGCCGCAGCATGGGAGGGCGCGGGAGGCGCCAGAGCGTCCAAATTTGCAGACGTGCCATTTCTGGAGGTCCGAGGCATCAGTGATATGGCCGACGAGGAAGCAGAATCGGTATTTTTCGAGAATATCCCGGCGACCATGAAGAATCTGGCGATTTTTCTGAATAAATTTATAATTTTGATGTCCCCAGCGTAGTCAGCGTCTCTATCCAATAAAATTGCTAGGGCGATTGCCCCATGCTAGAATCCCGTGGAGTGATTTGTCACTGAACGATGCGAGCCTAACCGGGACGATTTCGTATTGCTTTTAACCTTTTTTGGACAAAACGGAGAGGATTCACATGGCGCTGCCTGAGAGAATGAAATTCGGAATATTTATGGCGCCTTTCCACTGGCTGGGCGAGAATCCGACGCTGGCGATAGAACGCGATCTGGAGACTGTCGAATGGCTGGACTATCTGGGCTTCGATGAAGCCTGGATCGGCGAGCATCACAGCGCCGGTTGGGAGAATATCGCATCGCCAGAAATTTTCATCGCTGCAGCAGCTGAGCGCACCAAGCATATCCGGCTTGGCACGGGCGTCACAAGCCTCCCCTACCACCACCCGATGATGGTGGCGAACCGCATGGTCCAACTCGACCACATGACCCGTGGTCGCGTGAACCTGGGTGTCGGTCCCGGCGCCCTGGTCTCGGACGCCTACATGCTGGGCATCGACCCGACTACCCAGCGCCAGCGAATGGACGAGTCGTTGGGAGTCATCAAACGCTTGCTCACAGAGACCGAGCCGATAACTCATGAATCTGACTGGTTCACGCTTCGAGACGCCAGACTCCATCTGAGGCCATACACAAAGCCGCACTTCCCGATTTCCGCAGCCGCCGCTCAATCGCCGTCTGGCATGGTTCTGGCAGGCAAGCACGGCTTAGGAGTCCTTTCCGTCAGTGTCGTTCGAGGCGGCGCCTACGCCCGTAATATGAAAGATTTTTGGAAGATAGCTGAGGACACCGCCGAAGAGTACGGCAATGTCATGGATCGAAACGAGTGGCGCCTCGTGGTTCACGTCCATCTGGCCGAGAGTAAAAAAGAGGCGATGGCCCAGGCTCGTGAACGAGCCGGCGCTTACCAGCGCGAGTATTTTGAGAACACACTCGGTTTCCAGGCTTCCTTCGACGGACCTCAGAACCAAATCATCGAATCGATGGTTGAGAACGGCGCCTGGTGCGTCGGCACTCCGGATGATCTTGTGGAGCAGATCCATCGATTGGATGAGTCTTCCGGTGGGTTCGGCGGGCTGATGATTCAGGCCACCGAATGGGGGACGCGCGAACAAGTCAAACATAGCTACGAACTGATTGCTCGATATGTGATGCCGCAATTCCAAGGCTCTCTGGTTAGCCTACGCAATTCGCAGAAGCAATCGGCTGATCTCAAGGATGAGCTTAACGTCCTGAAAACGAGATCGTTAGAGCAGGCCGCTAAGGACTATGAGGCGCAGCGTGTGTCAGACTAAACATCGATCACAGATCCTATATACGAGGCCGGAAAAAGGAGAATACACTTTATGCCCAAGATGACAGGCGGACAGGCCCTGGCGAAATCGCTTTATCGCGAAGGCGTCCGCGTAATATTCGGATTGCCTGGTGTGCAGTTATATCACATGATGGACGGTCTTTACGATGAGCCAGGAATCAGGTTCATAAACACTCGGCACGAGCAGGCTACGACCTACATGGCAGACGGTTACGCCCGCGCGGGCGGGGGCATCGGCACTGCGCTCGTCGTGCCAGGGCCGGGCCTCCAGAACGCCAGCGCTGGGATCGGGACGGCTTATGCGGCCTCCTCCCCTGTGCTTGTGGTGGCAGGCCAGATTCAAAAAGAGTTGATCGGCGTCGACCGTGGCATGCTCCACGAGATCAACGACCAGATTGACACTATCAAACCTGTCACCAAGTGGGCGCACCGAATCATGGACGCGGCAGAAGTGCCAGAAGCGGTCCACGAGGCATTCCATCAACTTCAAATTGGCAGGCCCAGACCGGTCGAGATTGAGATTCCGCCGGAGACCTTGGAACAAGTGGCTGACGTTGATCTGCTGGAGCCAGGAATTTACGAGCGACCCGCCGCTGACTCAGCCCGAATTCGCGAGGCCGCCCAGATGATTTCTCAGGCGTCGAATCCCCTGATCTTCGTCGGAGGCGGAGCGGTATCATCTGACGCAACTGAGGCGCTCGTTAAAGTGGCTGAGTTCCTACAGGCTCCGGTCATAACTACCGCAGAAGGCAAAGGCGCCATATCTGATCGCCACTACTTGTCGATTGGCAGTGTCAGGTTCCGGAGCGACGTGATGGCCGCACAGATGGAAGAACACGACATCGTGCTGGCAGTCGGCACTCGATTGGCGTCACCGGATATGCTCAAACAAAAGGTCAT
>DCAW01000067.1 GCA_002313895.1 Dehalococcoidia bacterium UBA1123 | reverse complement strand
GGTTACCGCAGCATCTTGGCAGCGTTCAAGAGCAACGATCCGCTCTACCAGCCTCTCGATATCACGCGACTCATTGTTTGCCGCCGACCCCGACCTCACCCTGAGTAGAATGAATGGGAGCGCTCCAACCAACACGCCCACCGCGACGGCAATGACCGTCGAGGCAAATAGCGTTGAGTTTTCCATAACTTTCCCGCGCTACACGAAAATGTCCTCCGGCAGGAACGCCGACACGGTCACGTTCGGCAGGTCCACGATGTTGCTGACCTTCAGGTCCACCGCGACGCTGCATATCACGTATGCCTGGACGCCGGAGTATCCTCGCTCCTGAAGAAGCTGGATCATGTTGATGAGGGCGTGTCGGGCCGCAAGAGTCAGATCTTCGCTCTCGTTTGTGCCGTCTTCTCGCAGGGGGAAGCCCATCGTCGCGATGAAGTTTCGGGGCGCAGCCCATTCAGGCGGCAGAAAGTAACCCGGATGCGAGAACCGCGGGAATCGGATGTTTTTGGCCGCCGCCTCGCCCTTGTGGAGGTGGTACTTGACGATTGCGGTTGCGCCCATCTCAATGGCCGTGATACAGCACTCGGAGTCTCCTTGTGCGAAGTGGCCGTCTCCTACCGAGTATAGTCCACCCTCCACATTGACCGGAATGAACAAGTGTGAGCCTTTTGTGAGTTGCTTCGCGTCGGCATTGCCGCAGTTTTCCCGAGGCGGCGCGGTGCGAAGTCCGTTGATTGCCACTTCGCCGTCTGGAGGCACTGCGTCTTCGGGGTCTGGAGGCAGCGCGGAGCCGCCGCGAGACACCAGGTCCGCCTCGCGTCGAGTCCAATCGGCAAGCTGTTCGTGGGAGGGGGCCAGCCCTGCGGTTCCCATGAAAGAGCCGTCAGGAATGCGAACACCAGGAATCTGAGGAGAGGTCGCCCAGCCTTCTTCGACCTGCCAGTGTGCCAGGTACGGCTCGGTGTAGATGTCGCGCAGAAAGCCGGAGCCAGGCCGGATGCGGGTCCAACCTCTCGGCTCGGCGATGACGTCGACGTACTCAATCTCCAGCAGGTCTCCGGGTTCCGCCCCTTTGATGTAGACGGGACCGGTCAGAGGGTGGCCCACTTTCGCGTCCATGCCCTCGAAATCGTCGATTGTGGTGTCGGGTTTGATCTGTCCGTCGGAAGCGTCGCGAGTTTCAAGAAGAAGCTCCTCGCCCGGTTCAACCTCGATTATCGGCACAACGTCCGGGTGCCAGCGGTTGTGGCCTTTGCCTGGGTCGTCGCGTAAGCGTTTGTTGCGATCTATGGTGACCTGTTTCATGTTATTGAAGCTCTCCTCCCAACGCTCTTAGGCAACGAAGAAATTGTCGTCCGCCGATTCCTGCGGCTCGTATCCCAGAACCTCTTTCGGATGGGACAGGTCGCGGTAGTTCCACTTGTTGTTAGACACGGCGAAGAACACGTCGTATTTGACCGACTTCGGGGCGTCGATGCACAGGCGGAGCATGTTGGCGATGTCACGATGCCCCAGGTAGATGGCGTTCTCCCTGACGCTCATAGGGCGGTTTTCACGATGAACCGAGCCGATGCGAACGCAGATGATCGACATATCATAATCGTCGGAGAAGTGACGCCCCAGGGCTTCGCCCCACACCTTTGCCGCACCGTAGAGCGCTTCGGGACGAATCTGCTCGTGGGTGATCATTGGAAAATTGTCGGGAACGTCGTCGTACTTTCCTGACGCAATTTCCTTGTAGGGGGACACGAACTCGAAGCCACGAATGGCATTGCCGCTAGAAGCGAAGATCACCCGCTTTACGCCTGCCTGTCGGGCGGCTTCGAAGACGTTGTATGTTCCAACCACGTTGCCTGCGTGCTGGCCTTCCCAATCCTGAGCACCGAGGTAGGCGGCGAGATGCACCACAACGTCCTGACCATCAAACGCGGGCCTGATGGCGTCGAAGTCCGCGATGTCAGCCGGATGATTTCTCACGCCCTCCACCTGACTGCGATTCAGGGCGGTAAGCTCGTATCCGCCGAGTTCTTGCAAGTGGTCTTTCAACAATCCGCCTATTAGGCCGCTCATTCCGGTGATTAACACTTTGGTTGGCATTCGGTCATTCTCCTGATTTTATGTTCGTCAGAACGCTGATTCCGATTTTCGGCGGGCATAACTGTGGGACGATTAATTCGTTGTACACTTTGGAGCCTTCCGGCCACCGTATTCAAAGGCCGGGATTCATGGCCCAATCCTTGGATTTCAGCCCAAATCGATATGAGAGCCTGCGCTGGAAAGTTACTTGGCCTCCGATTGGTTGTCAAGATTGTGGATTTATCATTTATAATGTATTGGAAGGGTCGTAGCAGTTTGTTCTGTGGCGAATGCGGACAAGGTCGCCTACCCTGTCCTCTCCCGATCCCAAATCCTTAACGGTGATGGCTGACGTATCTTCACTGGCTGTCATTGAATGACGCGCCCAAATTGGGAATGATGAACGATGGTACTTGTAACGTCTACATTGAGAATTTTGTAACTAAGTTGAAACAGCAGAACGCCTCTGTTATTGTTGCTGAGGCATCGGCCTGCCCAAGTTTTTGAGAAGGCGGAGATGATTAATCGAGAAGAGCCCCTAGACGCAACAGAAAACCAGGAAGAGCGGCAAGGAACGACTCGCTTCGTGAGCGAATCGGTTGACGTCCCTGTTGCCCCAGAAAGAGAACTCGGCGACGAGCCGACCGACACGGTGCGCGAGTATCTGAGGTCGATAGGCCAGCACGCCTTGCTCACTGCCCCTCAGGAATTAGACCTTGGACTTACAGTGGAGCGATGGGTGCTGTTGAAGACGATGCGGAAAAAATTCGAGGAAGAAGAAGGCAGGCCAGCCTCTCAGACTGACATCGTCACGAAGATTTTTGACGAAGTGACGTCGGAAGAGGAACTGCTGAAGATTCTCGTCGAAACTGTCGGGCAGGGCCCGAATGGTCACGCTGTCTGGGAACTGCTCACCAGCGCCGACATTCGAAACACGTTGGATGATCCTCTGAAGGAACCGACGCGAGATAGCGTTGCCGAGACAATGGACATTGAAGTTACCGAGGCGGCGTCGCGAATATCGTCGCTCTCCCGGCATGTGTCCCTTCTTCCGGATTCGACAGTCAAGACCTTTAGCGAAATTACGCAAATTGAAAAAACGGAGACCGCAGTTGACTCAGAAGCTGTTTCCGAGGCCATCAGAGACGCCGACCGTGAGGTTGAGCGCTGGTGGGACGACATCGTAGCTGGTGGGAAAGTGGCTTCCGAGCGGCTCACCAACTCTAACTTGCGCCTTGTCGTCTCCGTGGCTCGTCGATACCTTCGCCGCGGACTTCCACTTTTGGACCTGATTCAGGAAGGCAACCTCGGCCTCATGCGAGCCGTGGAAAAGTACGATCCGCACCGCGGCTACAAGTTCAGCACATACGCGACATGGTGGATTCGACAGGCTGTGACTCGCGCTCTGGCCGACCAGGGCCGGACCATTAGACTGCCGGTTCACGTCGTAGAGCGGCTCCAGCAATTGAACGCCGCCGAACGAAAGCTCACCAGGGCGAATGACCGTGATCCGACTCACCAGGAGTTGGCGGACGAGTTGGAATGGCCCGTCGAGAACGTCGAAAATCTGATGCGCCAGCGACAGAACACTGTTTCGCTTGGCACGCCGGTGGGCGAGGAAGAGTCGACGCTTGAAGACTTCATCCGCGACGACAGCGGCTGGACCCCCGACGAAGTGGCGATGCGTATGCTCACACGCGAGGATGTCATTCAGGCGCTGGAGGACTTGCCTCCTCGACTGAGGATGGTTCTCGCCTTGAGATTCGGCTTCGTGGACGACCGCCCTCGGACTCTTGAAGAAGTTGGACAGGAGCTTGGCGTCACCAGGGAGCGCGTGAGGCAGTTGGAGAAGCAGGCGCTTAACCTGCTCAGGTCATCAGGCAAGATGCCGAAGCTCGCGGAACTGGATCGCGAAACGTAATTCGTTCATATTGCAGTGGACATTTACTGGCGTAGGGGCGGGTTTCAAACTCGCCCCTACCTGCGTCTGGCGATTGATCAGTGCGTAACTTAGATTGTCGTTGGCGTCAGGGCTTTGCTCATATGGACGCGGTCAAACCCGTCCACAGAACGCCGCGATGTCTCGGTCCAGCCCATCTTCAGGTACATAGCGATATTCTCGGTCATTTTTACATGGGTATATAGTTGAATATCTGAGTAACCCTGTTTTCGCGATTCTTGTTCAGCGAGCGCCATCAACTTGCCGCCTAAACCTCGCTCCTAGGCTGACGGATGAACTGCAACGTTTTTCAGCAGCATCGCATCCTGAAGCCTGACTAAAACCAACACACCGACCCCATCCCTTCGATTGATAGCCACAAACGTTTGGCGCTCGGAGACGGCACGCTTGTAGTCGTCCAGCAAGGGGCCAGGAGGTGTATCCATGCGATGCACATAATGGGTGTAAGCGGCGTTGACGCAACTTGTGATGCCGTCGACGTTT
>DCAW01000028.1 GCA_002313895.1 Dehalococcoidia bacterium UBA1123 | reverse complement strand
GATCCCCTACGGAAGCGTGGTTTCACAAGATCCCGACTTTATCTCCAACGCGTAGGGGATTTCGGTTCTGCTTGGTATGGCCATTTTTCTGACCGTATTCGCATTCAAGTTTTGAGGACTTACTGAGGGTCTTCTTCGATCCCCGACCTCGACACACCCGGTAAGTACTTACTCCGACCCCGCATAAACTTGCCTCTGGCGGCAGTATATCCTGAAGGCCAAAATGGAGGGAATGGGGGCTTAGTCGTGGATGGTCGTATGCTCGGGCTACAGGGTTAGCAGGTCAGGGAAGTCGGAGTTGAATGATCCTCGGATATAGACCTGGACAGCGCCAGAGTCGTCGATGTGCATCAAACCGGCGGTTATGTATGGTGTGATAGCAGGCTGCGCCTCCTGGAGGTTGGCAGACGTAATCGGCAATCCTTTCGGAACGTTATCAGATGCTTCGACAAGCAACGAGATGTTCGAGGAAAACTTGGGATGTTTCGTTTTCGGAAGTGACTATGGAGATTTCGGGAAGCCAAGCCGCGAGTCCGGTTCTCTTGGGATGGGATCATCAGTGTGTAGTTCGTCAGCAAACGCGAACGCAAAAAGCACGCCGCCAAGCGCAGTTATCATTACTAACTTGAAATCGATGCACTGAGAGATTCGTCTCAAGATTACAAAAACCCCCAACCGGTGTCACCGCTCAACGAGCAACTCCAGCGACATAGGTCAGTCGTGATATGTGCACGAATGGCTTCACTCCCATCGGCATCTCACGACTTTACTGTCCTGGATTGATGCCGGTCTCCGCCGCCCACGCCTGGAGCCCTCGACGGAAGGCCAGAGCGCCCATCGGAGCGACGACCGCCTCTAACGCTTCCAGCACCTCACGTGGAGTGGCGCCCTCTCTGAAGGCCAACCGCACGTGTTCCTGAATCTGCTCGACGTCTGCTCTGAGGGCGGCTTCGACAACCACCTGGAGCAATTCTTTCGTCTTACGGTCCAGCATTCGTTGGCCGGTGTAGGTGGCTTCGATGAACGCATTGTACTTGCCGAGCCATTCGAAGTCTGCCGCCGCCATGGTTCGGTGCATCTCAAGCGTGTAGCCTCGGGTGCGCTCCGATTCTTCCAGATATGCTTGGGCTTCTTCAGTCAACTCCATAGACTCGTCTTGGTTCATCTCTGCCTCAATTCAAGAATTGCTCGGTGTCGTCGTCATATTCGGCCAGCCTGGTTACCTGGGCTATCAGGTCTGATGAGGGTTGATTGCCGAGGTCTGACGGAGCCACGCCATCTCTGAGCGCTTTCAACGTGTCATAGGTCGCCTTGACCGACGCCATAAAGGGCATGTGTCCCTGAAGGGCCACGCGAACTCCATGAGAGGCCAGGATTTCTCTGTCGCCCAGCGCTCCGCCTCCTCCGCCCATCAAAATCGGGATGCTGATCTCGGAGCGGATTGCCGCGAGGTCGTCCACCGAATTGATGCCGCCTGCGAAAAACAGGGCGTCGACCCCCACCTCCTGATACGCTTTCGCTCTGCGAATCCCCTCTTCGAGACCTTCGATGGCGCATGCGCTTGTGCGGCCCGCGACGACCAACGATGGGTCTTGACGTCCGGAGAGGGCGGCTTTCATCTTGCCGACTCCCTCCTCTATCGAGATAAGCTCTGGACTGCTGGAACCGAAGGCCCTGGGAAGCAGAGTGTCCTCGATGGTAAGCGCGGCGACTCCCGCAGTCTCAAGCTCCTCGACGGTGCGTTTGACGTTCAGTGCGTTGCCGTAACCGTGGTCAGAGTCCACCATCAAGGGGAGTGTTCCGGCACGGCAGATGCGATGAATCTGTTGGGCGAACTCTGTCTGCGTCAGGACGATGTAGTCGGGAGCGCCAAGCACCGTGGCCGACGCGATTGAGCCGGCGAACATCATAACCTCGAACCCCACGTCTTCGGCGATGCGAGCCGAGATCGCGTCGAATACTGACCCCGGATGCACGCATTTGTCACCCTCAAGAATTGCTCTATATGCCTCGCGGCGCGCCGTCAGGTTCATGATAATAATCCTCTCGGTTTGTGGTCGAAAATACGCGGCCCATTCTAACATCTTTTTCCGGCGACATTGTGGCCATCGAGGCTTTGACAGGGCGGCGCTCGGATTGTATCGTAGCCCCCAGCCACAGAATCGGTAGGAGGAATGCATTGACCCAGGTAATGATCGTTGTGTTTGATGGACTTCAGCCATCCCAGGTGACGCCGGAGTTAATGCCCAATCTCGCTCAATTCGCCTCTGAGGGCGTGATTTTCAGCAAACACCATCCCGTGTTCCCGACGGTAACACGAGTCAACGCAGCCACACTGGTCACGGGACGCATATCTGGAAGCCACGGTCTTGCCGCAAACACGTTGGTCGCGCGGGACTTTGACGACGATCGGGTCATTCAGGCAATGCAGCCTCATTTGGATGCGATGTCGCAGGCCGGCGTTCCAATTCTGTTCACTCCGACGCTGGCCGAATTATTGTCCCAACACGGTCAGGAATACACAGCGATAGGTGTCGGAACTAGTGGCAACGCCTATGTCCATAATCCCAGGGCTGAAGAAGTAGGCGGAGCGACCATCCACCCAGAATTTACCCTACCTGCTTCCCTGAACGACCGTTTGATCTCTCGATTTGGCCCCTGGCCCGACGAGGCGCGGCCCAACACTCCGAGGTTCGCCCACGCCTACCGCATTATGACGGAGCATGTGCTGCCAGAGCGACAGCCTGCCGTTGCGCTAATGTGGTCATCTGAACCAGACAAATCTCAGCATTCAGCAGGCGTGGGTTC
Organism: Dehalococcoidia bacterium UBA1123; assembly: GCA_002313895.1. GTDB lineage: Bacteria > Chloroflexota > Dehalococcoidia > Lucifugimonadales > UBA1123 > UBA1123. The sequence continues at coordinate 6,898 of DCAW01000028.1, read as the reverse complement.
CGAGCTTGCATGCGTGGCGCTCGGAGAGGCAGACGCGAAATTTGGCGAGCTAATTCGTTGGCTCGACGACAACGGCAACTCGGATGGAACTGACGTGATCGTTTTGTCAGACCACGGATACTCGACTATCACAGATCGAATCGACTTGGACGCCGAATTGCCCGCGGCAGGCTTCGGTCCCGATGACGTGCTGATCGCCACGAACGGTGGATGCGCCCTGTTCTACGTGACTGACAACAACGCAGACATCACAGATAGGCTAGCGCAATGGCTGATGGCCCAACCCTGGTGCGGTGCGTTGTTGGCCTCGGACTCCGTGGGACAAATTGAGGGCACTCTGCCCACGTCGCTCGTTGGGATGCAAGGCGCCAGAGGCCCGGAGCTTGCCATGTCCTTCCGATGGGATTCGCGAATCAGCGAAAACGGATTCCTCGGATTCGCGTATTCGACCTCCGCGAGCGCAGGACTGGGACAGCACGGCTCCATGAGCAAGCATGAACTTCGGAACACCGGAATCGCCAGAGGACCGAGCTTCAAGAGCGGCGTCACGATTGACTCACCATCTGGAAACATCGACATCGCCCCGACCATCTTGAAAATTCTTGGATACGATGGCGGCGAGTCGATGGACGGTCGAGTCCTTGAGGAGGCTTTGGTCTCCGGTTCTGGGGCCGTCGAATCGTCAACTGAGACACATGCTGCCGAGCGGAAGCTATCGTCCGGCGTATTTCGACAGCAGGTGACGCTCTCAACAGTCGGCCAAACCGTCTACGTCGACGAAGGAAACGCTGAGTTCATTTCCGCCTGATTCGACGCTATAGACACAATATCCGGAACACGATTTGCCCATCGAAACACAAGGAGATCATTTCATCATGGCTAAAGTGCACGTAATCGGAGCCGGAACGCCGACGCCGACACCCACCAGATTCGGATCTTCGTTCGTGGTCGAGACCAGCGGTGAGCAGATAATGATCGACTGCGGCCCCGCCGCCACCGCCAAAATGGTGCAGGCTGGTCTTTGGCCCACAGACATCGACTACCTGTTCTTCACTCACCACCACTTCGACCATGACATCGACTATCCCTGCTTCCTGCTGTGCCGCTGGGACCAGAGCATCGGCAAGGAGAACCAACTTCAGGTCTATGGCCCGAATCTGACCGAGAAAATAACCGAGGGCATAATAGGCGAAAATGGCCTATTCTCCCATGACTGGAAGGCCCGGGTCGGCCATCCTTTGAGCCAGTTAGTGTACCAAAATCGGGGCGGCGTTCTGCCCAGACCTGCCCCGGACGTGTTTGCCAAAGACGTCACAGCAGGAAAAATATTCTCAGGCAAGGACTGGGAAGTGACCGCGGCCGACGCAGAACACGTTCAGCCGTTTTTGGACTCGCTGGCCTACAGACTCGACACACCGGATGGCAGTATCGTGTTCACCGGAGACACCCAACCTTGCGACTCGGTGACCCAACTCGCAAAAGACGCAGAGGTGATGCTCTGCATGTGCTGGGACGACCAGGAGGTCATGGACGAGAACGGCGAGGCGTCATTCCAGTGCGGGACGACTGGGGCGGCGAAGATGGCACAAGAGGCAGGAGTCAAAAAGCTGGTTCTGGTTCACATAGGGCCGCACTTGTCTGGCCATCCAGTCATGGAAAAGGGCATCGGCGATGTCAAAAAAATCTACGACGGAGAGTTGCTGTTCTCCGAGGAACTGATGTCGTTTGAGGTCTGATCTTCGTCGGCGCTGGCGTTCCGCATGGCCTCCCACTCGTGACGCCACACCTCCATGTTCAAGAAGTCGAGACCAGATCGGCGAACCTCGCGCACGCCCTGGAATCCCGACTTTTGGAAGCTATTCTGCGCCCGTTTGTTCCATGTGAGGGTGTGCAGATACACGCGCTTCAACGCATAGGCGGTGAACATATGGTCAAGCAGCAAACCGACGGTCTCGGTCCCGTATCCCTGGCTCCAGTACGCCTTGTCTCCGATCATTATGCCCAGCTCGGCCTCGCCTGAACGAAGGTCGATGTCGTAGAACATGCAGTTACCAATGTGCCGGCCTTCGACGGTGTCGACAGCGAGGCGTTTGGAGCGGATTCCCGGCAGAGAAATTTCTTCTTTGGAATATCGCGCGAAGTCCTCGTAGGCCATGTTCAGAGGGCGCGTGGCGTCGAGTTCGGCCAACTCTGGGTCGGTTCGCCAGGCGTAATCGTCTTTGACGTCTTCGATTTTCTTCTCGCGAAGGACGATTCTTGGGCCGGAGATCAACACGCCATCACACTCCGACTCTTCCTCAGGACTTCTCCTCGACCAAGGAAATGCCTTTTTGAACAATTTTCACCTCGTTCTCGTAGGTGAGAGAATCTAGCGCTTCATCAATCGGCAGCCACTTTACGACGTCAAATTCATGGTCGTGCAGGGACATGTCTCCGCCGATAGCAGTCATCAAGTAGAAATGGACCATTTTGTGGCAACGAGCGCCATCTTGGGCGCGAACGAACCAGTACTCGATTGAATCGATGAATTTCTGTTCTTCGACTTCGAGACCGGTTTCTTCTTGCACCTCCCTCAGCGCTGTCTCCAACTGAGTCTCGTCGGACTCCGGCGTGCCTTTGGGCAAACCCCAAATCGGCGGGTAGTTGCGTCCACACAGGGCAATATCGAATTTCCCGTCGCGGAACCGATATACCACTCCTCCAGAAGATTCCAACTTTTGGACTCGTCGTTTTCTTCTCATATATTCCTTGCCAGTGCCTGCCTGTACAAAATCCATTCTAGGCGTGGATTCTGAGCGAGTCAAGCGACCGGTTGCCAATTTACTGCTGTGTTACCTTAACATCCTTGACCCTTGTAACAGAACGACAACAATCGGAGGACTGAATTGCCTAACAACGAATCCGAGTTCAAAGGCCGAGTCGCCATAGTGACAGGCGCAGGTAGAGGCATGGGCAGGGCGGTGGCCCACCGTCTGGCGGCAGGCGGCGCGAAATTGGTTGTGAACGACGTTTCCCAGCAGTCGGCAGAATCCGTGGCAACGGAACTAAGGGGGCTGGGAACCGAGGCTTTCTCAGCTCCGGGTGACATCTCGAAGAGTACTGACGTCAACGATATGATGGACACAGCGATCACGAATTTCGGGGTTGCGCACATACTGGTTAACAACGCCGGAATATTACGGCCAACCGCGGTTATCGACATTGAAGAGGACGAGTGGGATTTGGTGGTGAGCGTCAATCTGCGCGGGACGTACCTCTGCTCACGGGCGGCGCTTCCAACGATGCGAGAGGCGGGTTGGGGTCGCATCGTGAACTTTTCGTCCACCGCCGGGAAGAACGTCAGCACGGTGGGCGGGGCGCATTACACTGCCGCCAAAGCCGGTATATTGGGTTTCACGCGACACCTGGCAAAGGAGGAAGCAGGCTACGGCATCACCGTGAACTCCGTGTGTCCCGGACTCATCGACACCGAAATGGTTCGGACCACGATAGACCCTGACCTGACGAAAGCATACGCGGCCAGCTTCCCGATTCCGCGACTGGGTGAACCGGAGGAAGTCGCCGAGCTTGTGGCATTTCTTGCGTCCGACAGAGCGGCGTATATTACGGGCGCGTCGCTGGATATTAACGGCGGGGACTTGATGATCTGACAATGTTGATTCGAGGCCAACGCATCTCCACCGCGGCAACTTGCCATGAGCGTGCGCGTGCGATATTCTAGGCCCGCCTGAGGCATCTGCTTCTCAGGCGCCATTTTTGCATCTTAGAACTCAAAAACTTTACAAGGAGGTCAGGTTCAGCATGGCTGATATGTCTAAAACGGTCGCCATAGCAGGCGTAGCCGAGTCCGACGAAATCGGGAGAGTGGAGGGCAAGTCCTCGCTCCAACATCACGCAGAGTCCGCGTACAACGCCCTAGAGGACGCTGGCATCAAAATGAGCGAAGTGGACGGTCTACTGTCTGCTGGTTTCTCAACTCTGACGCTTGCCGAATACATGGGCATCGAACCGAAGTACACGGACACCACGGCGGTGGGCGGCTCGTCGTTCATCATCCATATCGCCCACGCGATGGCGGCGATCAATGCCGGATACTGTGAAGTCGCGCTCGTGACCCACGGTGAGGCCGGACGCAGCGCGAGGAGCCGCTCGGGTGGCAATGCCTCCGAACCTACGCCACAATTTGAAACCCCTTATGGTTTCATAGGCGCGCCTGTCAATTACGCGTTGGCCGCTCGACGCTACATGCACCAGTACGGCGAGGACCGCACTCGCCAGGCGATGGCAGAGATCGCAGTCTCCACCCGTAAATGGGCGCTCATGAATCCGAAAGCTTACATGAAGGATCCTATGACCTTCGACGACTACCACGAGTCTCGTTGGGTCGCGTGGCCCTTCCACCTGTTTGACTGTTGTCTTGTGACTGACGCCGGCGGGGCGTACGTCATTACCAGCGCCGAACGGGCCAGAAGTCTGGCGAAAAAGCCGGTCTACGTCCTGGGAGCGGCCGAGGGTCACGATCACGGGATGATCAGCACGATGCCTGATCTGACCCGCACCTGGGCTCGATACAGTGGGCCCAAAGCCCTCGATATGGCGGGACTAACTCACGACGATATCGATCTCGCGATGATCTACGACTCCTTCACCTACACCGTCCTGGCGACTCTGGAGAGCCTCGGATTCTGTGGACCTGGGGAAGGCCCCGAATTTGTTGCCAACCAGCGCACCGCCCCGGGCGGCGACTTCGCCCTGAACACCAACGGCGGCGGCCTGTCCTACACCCACTCTGGCATGTATGGCATGTTCCTGGTGCTTGAGGCGGTCCGACAACTTCGAGGCGAGACCGGAGACCGGCAACTGGATAACCCCAAAATCGCGATGGTCCACGGAACAGGCGGTTCGCTATCGTCGACCGGAACCACCATCTTGGCTGTTGACTGATGTAGGGTATTGCCGAACATTAAACGGCTAACTTCACATCAATTTTTGGGCAAATTCACAAAACGATAATAGTACCAGGAGCTAGGAATGACATCAGGATATAATAAACCCGTGCCGGTTCCCCAAGGGGAGTCGGACTACTACTGGGAGAAAGCCAAAGCCCACGAGCTATGGCTTCGCCAGTGCGACGACTGCGGAAATGCCTACTTCTACCCCAGGGACATCTCGCCGTGCTGCTTCTCGAAGAACACGTCCTGGATACAGGCCAGCGGCAAGGCGACGCTGTTTACCTTCGCCATCGTGCATCGACCGCCGCACCCCGGATTCCGGGAAATAGCGCCCTATGTAACGGCGATCGTAGAGCTTGAGGAAGGACCAAAGTTCCCAACCAACATCGTGATCGACGACCCGACGCCAGAGAATCTTCAGATCGACATGGCGTTGGAAGTGACATTCGACGACATCACCGACACCATCGCCCTTCCGAAATTCAAGCCTGCATAGTTCAGGTCAATCCACAGTGTGCGGGTCGTGAGACCCGCACACTGTTCACTTTCACCGCGATCATACGCGACCAACTTCAGCACGTTTCACGTTTGACGGCCCGCTCAGGCTCAACGGCGCAATGGAAATTTAGTATAAGCAAAGTGGTCTCTCGTAAAGTATGTAGAAAAGGCACGTATCGCGAGAAATTCCGCGAAAGACAAAGTCGCTGCAATACCTGGCGAACTTAAGAAAAAATGAGCAATGGCGCCAAAGGCGGCGAATCGATAACTGACATGGCTGGCAAGTTGGGCTTGGACTATAAAGTAATTCAGACATACCTTTGGCAGTCGGGAACACTTCCATGGCAAGGGGCCAAGAGCATAATCACCCGTCGGCTGAGATCTGTCAAATCTTCTAGGAAACAAGCTGATCGCCACAGACTCGTTGAAGATATCAAGGAGCAAGTCGACTACTTGTGCTATGCGGCGAAAGAATTACAAACACGGTAGGATAAAGTGAAATCGTTGGATTAATCTGAAGATTTATTGATCATTGGATGATCTGACCGTTCTTCCTTGTAGCTTGGTACCCGGCAACGGACTAGGGCAAGCGTCGACAACATCGGATGGTCGTCGCCCGCCCTGACATGCAATCATTTTTACCGCGGCCTACTCCTCAGGATATGGCTGTCCGAACTTTCCGTCGTGGGCCATTTCGCCCAGGGCTTTGCGGTCTCGGCGACGGCCACCTCGCATATTGTCTGGTCGGAACCCGAAGGGCAGAATCGTGATTAACTCCAAGCCGTTCGGAATGCCGAGAATATCCTTGACCTTGCGGTTTTGTTCTTCCACTCTCAAACCTACGAAACACGTTCCGAGTCCTTCTTCCCACGCCACAAGCTCGATCTGCTGCAGCGTGCGCCCGGCGTCTAATTCAGGTCTGTCCGCGTCGCCCTCCATCGCGATTGCGATAGCCATCGGCGCGTCGGCGATGAAGCTTCCGCTGGATGCTACGCCCCCAATTTCGCGCAGAGTGCCGCGGTCCCGAATGACGATGAAGTGCCATGGCTGGAGGTTCCGGGAGCTTGGCGCCCACTGTGCCGCTTTCAGCAGTTTCATCACCACATCATCGGGAACAGGATCGGATTTGTATTGCCGGACGGTTAGGCGGGTCCTGACGGCATCGTAGACTTCCACATTGGCCTCCATGTTGTTTAGCGTTCAAATTCAGTAACAGCTTACATCGCGGGTCAAGCTCTGCCAGTATGAGTCGAGTGTGCTTGACGCGAGAGTCACATCCAACCAAAATATAGTCGATGAGTCATGGGGGGAGGCGGTCTAAATGCCTGCCGCCGTTGGATGTCAACCGCCACTTGTCAACAACAATGGACAGAAACAGAATGTTGTGCCAATATTTCGTGATCATGGCGTAAATTTGGTGGCGAGTTGTTGAGCGACGTCTTCGGTTC
>DCAW01000161.1 GCA_002313895.1 Dehalococcoidia bacterium UBA1123 | reverse complement strand
TGAAGGACGCGGTGGAGGCCCTATGGGCGGGAGGCCGCAACGGAGCGGTGTTGTTGGCCGGTGGTATGGAGGCTGGGACCTTCATGGCGCTTTACGCTACCAAGGCGTTCCTGCCCATTTACGCGCTGGCGGCAGGATTCAACGTAGCGGTCGTAGGGACATTCTTTGCAGTGCAAGAAGTTGCCCACATCATTGTCAACCCGGTCGGAGGCCGCTTCGGAGACAGGTTCGGGTATTTCTTCGCAATATCGATTGGGATGGTCACCATCGCGATCTCCGTTCCATTGCTGCCGATAGCCAGCAACACCGTCTCGCTTATGTCCGTGGCTGTGACGATGGGCGTGGCGCAGGCGTTTGTGTTTCCATCGACTATCGCGATGGTGTCCGCTCAGATCAAAGAAGGGAACATCGCAACGGGTATAGGTCTTGTCGGAACGATGAAAAATGCGGGGAAGGTGGCAGGCCCGGTCATCGCTGGCGGACTCATTCACTGGCTGGACTACACAATAACGTTCCGATTGTTTGGTCTGGCGATGCTGATGGGCGCGGCGTTCGTGTGGTGGCGGTCGCGAGGCGCAGGACGGGCTCAATATGCTGCGACTGTGACCTCAGAGGTCGCAGACGCCTCGACGGGCGATTGACGACAAGACTGGTTATTCTAATAAACTTAAGGCATAAACATGCAAAACCTTGGTCCCTTAGTGAGAGAAGCGCTTACCATCGACATGGTGGTGGACATAACCACTATTGGCCGCAAAACCGGCCAACCCCGCCGTATCGAAATTTGGGCGCACAACCTTGAAGATCGATTGATTCAGACCGCGTCTCCTGGTCGTCGAAGTTGGTACGCCAACATGCTGGAAACCCCGAAAATTACGTTGCACCTGAAGGGCGAGGTGAAAGCCGACCTGGCCGCCACTGTCCGACCGATACTCGACGAGTCAGAGCGTCGAGATGTTCTAACCCGATTGAACGCGGCTTCGGCATTCCGGCAATCTCAGAACATGGATGTCGAGGAATGGGTGCGGAACAGCTGTCTTGTCGAACTGTCTGTTGAGTGATTATTTCACAGGGAATTTGATGGTGAATGCATGATGACCGAATTAGACGTTCTTGACGTAGAACGGAGGCTTTCACCACAGGTCATCGGACACAAACTCTACCACCACCAGTCCCTTCCATCTACGATGGATGAAGCACGGCGGCTGGCCGAAGCGGGCGCATCGGAAGGTATTGTCGTCGTCGCCGAAGATCAAACCAAGGGCAGGGGCAGGTTCGACCGCCAGTGGATTTCTCCGGTCGGCGTAAACCTTGCTTTCTCGACGCTGTTCCGACCAGAGATTTCTCAACTCCCGTTCATCAACATGGCGGCTGCGCTGGCCGTGTGTGACGCCTTTTGTGATCTGACCGGGCGGTCACCAGAAATAAAATGGCCCAACGACGTTCGGATCGGCGGCAAAAAACTCTCCGGAATCCTCATGGAAACTGAAGTGAAAGGCGGAGAGGTTGTTCACGCTGTGCTAGGTATCGGACTGAACGTTAACCTCGACCCCAGGGGCTATCCAGTGATCGAGGAGGTCGCGACCAGTTTCTTCCACGAGACCGGACTCCGCTTCGACAGAGCAGACGCGCTATGCGCTGTACTGCAACATCTCGACGAATACTACAGCGACATCAAGGCTGGAAAGTCACTCACTAAGCTTTGGGCTGGCAGGATGGAAACCCTTGGCAGGCTGATCCAGGTTCGATGGAAAGATGACGTGATCGAGGGTGTCGCTCAATCCGTGGACGACCAGGGCAACCTGATTCTGAAAAAGCCTGACGGCTCGTCTATCAAGGTTGTGGCGGGAGAAGTAACCCTCCAGGTATAATGCGCCCAGCTTCAAAGAACTCAAGAACGATTGGCCGCATAGACAATTTTTTGGCTGATGGCGGCTTCAATCCGTAATTTACAAAAGATTTTAGGAGGACCGATGCTGGAGGAAAAACTTTCTCTGGAAGGCAAAACCATCGTCATCACCGGAGGCGGAACCGGCCTGGGCCGTGAAATGACTCTGGCTATGGCCTCCGCAGGAGCAGACCTGGTTATCGCGTCTCGACGTATCGGGCCCATAGATGAAGTGGCACAGGCTGCGCGTGATATGGGTCGCCGGGCTATCACCGTGTCCACCGACGTCACCGACACGTCGCAAGTCGCCGCGCTGATGGAACGCGCTCTGGACGAGTACGGCAAGGTGGACGTTTTGTTGAACAACGCGGGCATCGTTCGAGGCAAGGGCGCCGAGGCCATCTGGGATATCTCAGATGAGGACTGGCGAATCGGCATCGACACCAACATGTCCAGCGCGTTTTTTTGCTCCCGCGCCATCGCCAAGCACATGGTCGAGCGTGGTCAGGGCAAGATTATTAACGTGTCTTCCGGGTTCGGATACAGAGGGGGGCGGGACAATTATATGTACGCTGTGGGCAAGGGCGGCATAGTCCAGCTAACTCGGACACTGGCGACCAGCCTTAGCAGGCACGGCATTACCAGCACATGCATCGTCCCTGGGTTCCTGCCCACCACCGGAACCGACGAGTCCAACATCACCCTGCCTCGGGGTGATTTTATCCCCATTGGGCGTGTGGGCCGTCCTTCGGAACTGGGGGCCGTTGCCGTTTTCCTAGCATCACCCGGGTCGGACTACATGAACGGCGAGGCGTTCGCCATCGACGGCGGAGGTCTGGCCGGCGGAGTGGCTCCAACAGGCTACGCGCCGGAAATTCCGCTGGAGATTTAGACCTGAGAGATCGGGCTACCAAATTCGAAACTTTTTCTCTCCTTCATGCTTACGGAGAGCGACATCAACAAGAGAGGGCATCGAATGGCTATCCCCCAGGAATGGGACCTAACAGGAAAAACAGCAATTATAACCGCCGACCGACGCGGCTGGACTCCGCATCTGGCTTCCGCCTTGGCTGAAGCTGGAGCAGACGTCGCTGTGGCAGGCTCCGAGAACTCCGACATGACCGACGCGGTGTCAGCAGTAAAGAAGCTAGGCCGAAAATCCGTAGCTATCACGACCAACGTTCGAGATGCCGAGAGCGTGAACTCGATGGTCAGCACGGCTGTCTTGGAGCTAGGGAAATTAGACATTCTTGTTAACAACGCCCGCGCCGAGTTCGGGAAGCGTTTCGAGAAGGTAGAAGAATGCGAGTGGGACACATTGATGGACTTCAATGTGAAGTCGATGTTCCTGTGCTGTCAGGCGGTTGGAAATGTGATGTTGGAACAGAAGAGTGGTCGAATCGTGAATATCGGTTCCGCGCTGTCGGTCCGAGGATTGTGGAACTCCGTGGCTGCGTGCGCCGCCCAGGGAGCCATCCACCAGTTGACCTCTTCGCTGGCCCTTGAATGGGGCCGGGAAGGCATACGCGTCAACTCAATAGGCGCCGGCTGGATAACGCCGGAAGAACAGACCGAAGAGAGCCAGAAGGAACTCCTTGTGCGCTACATTCCGTCCAGGCGCAAAGGCCACCCAAACGATCTCGCATCACTTCTGGTCTACCTCGCGTCCGACGCCTGCGACTTCGTGACCGGTCAGACGATATTCATTGACGGCGGCGTCCTTGCCCACGCTTAGGATTATCAGACTGCTATGGACTTGCAGATAAGAGTCGTCCCGAAGGCGAAGCGCAACTCGATTGAGATTGGCGACGATGGCCTGTTCAAGGTCCGAGTCACTGCGGCCCCGGAACGTGGAAAAGCCAACGATGCTGTGATAACGCTGCTCTCGAAGCTGATAGGCGTTCCGAAACGCGACATTCAGATCGTGCGAGGGCACACTGCGCGAAACAAATTAGTGAGGGTAGAGGGCGCGACGACGAAGCAAGTTATCGAGAAACTTTCCTCGGATTAGTTTGCTAGTTGGCGGCCCGGCGCCGTCATGACAGGGAGCTAAGATGTCCATCCTGATTCGACCTGACGACCCGCGACTGACATGGCAAGGCGCGATTTCGCAGAACGTCACAGATGAAGGGGTTGTTCCATGGCGTTTGCCTTTCGAGAAATTGGCCCTATACCCGCCGGAGGCGCTGCAAGAGCGAGCCGTCATGCCAGCCGGGGTGCGAGTGTCGTTTCTAACCGACACGTCTTCGCTCACTGCTTCGATGACGGTGGAATCAGACGACCCGCAATTTGTCGACTTTTATTGCGACGGCCAGCTATTTGCGTCCCTCTCTGCTGATGGCAGTAAGAACCTCAGCGTCACCAGTTTGCCAGCCGGCCAACACCTGATTGAGATGTGGTTGCCCCAACATGGGAAAACGATGTTGAGTTCGCTGGAGATCGAGGACGGCGCCAGCCTGCTTCCCTACGAGGATGATCGACCCAAATGGGTGACTTACGGAAGCTCAATCACGCACTGCAGGGCCGCTGCAAGCCCCAGCATGACCTGGCCTGCGATTGTAGCAAGAGACCGCGGCTTCAACCTGACGTGTCTCGGTTACGGAGGAAATTGCCATCTGGAACCGATGCTTGCTCGAATGATTAGAGACCTACCTGCGGACTATTTGTCGATGAAGGTGGGGATCAACATTCAGGGCTCGCAGAGCCTGAACATTCGCACGTTCAAGCCCGCGATAATCGGATTCGTGTCGATTGTAAGGGAGAAACATCCTGACACGCCCTTCGTCGTGATCTCGCCGATATTCTCGCCGCCCAAGGAGACAACCCGTAATTCGCTGGGGTTCAGCCTGTCGGACATGCGCGAGGAGGTTACGGAGGCAGTTGGACTGCTCAAGGCTCAGGGAGATGCCAACATTCACTATGTCGATGGCTTGAAACTATTTGGCGCTGAATATGCGGACATGCTGCCCGACGAACTGCATCCAGACGCCAAAGGCTACGAAGTTTTGGCTGGGAATTTCGTTGATGAAGTCGCGAGGCCTTTGTTCATCTAAAGCGATGTTGGCTTGCTACCCTGTAATGATTCTCACGAACGCGGATCGTATGAACGTCAGCAGGAGCAGGGCGACCATTGGCGACAAGTCCAGCATCCCCAACTTAGGCAGCACACGGCGGATTGGAGCCAGGATCGGCTCTGTAACCTGATAGACGATGTTGAGAATCGGAAACAATGGGCTGGTTGGCCCGACGTTGAGCCACGAACTAAAAACGCGGATCAAGAGCGCAATGTAGAGCACAGTGCTCAGAATAGTAACGAACTGGACCAGATATGCTTCCACCCGTCAGCCTCCCAATGCCTTCGACTTCTCGTATGCGGCGTTCACCGCGCTGAATATCGTAGCCCGGAACCCGCCGTCCTCAAAGGCTCTAACCGCCTCTATCGTGGTGCCTCCCGGAGAGGTCACCATGTCCTTTAACACTGCCGGATGGCTTCCGGTCTCTTTCACCAACTGGGCGCTTCCCAGGACGGTCTGGAGAGCCAACTGTCGAGCCACATCCCTTGCCATGCCGAGATACACTCCGGCGTCGATCAGCGCCTCTATGAACAAAAACACGTAAGCTGGGCCGCTCGCGGAGAGCGCGGTCGCCATGTCGATGAGCTTTTCATCGTCGGCGTAGAGCTCTTCGCCCAGAGTGCCGAGAATCTGTTTGGTAGTGGCGCGCTTGTCCTCAGACACTTCAGGGGCGGCGGTCCACACGCTCATGCCCGCTCCGATCTGCGCTGGAGTGTTGGGCATGACTCGGATTACGGCCTTGTGGTCAAGTCCGTCGGTCAGCGTCTTCATGGTTGCGCCGGCGACGATGGACAGCAGCGCGTTATCTTTAGAGAGTTTGCCCTTGAGATCGGGCAGAACGTAAGGCAGGCTCTGAGGCTTGACGGCCAGCACGCTCAGGCCTGCGTCTTCCAGGGCGTCTCGATTGTTGGCGTGGGCGGTGAGTCCGTATGTGTTCTCAAGATGGGCGCGTCGGGCCTCCACAGGCTCACCGACGTGGACGTCCTGAGCGTTGGCTATCTTGGACTCGATTATGCCCCCAATAATGGCCTCGGCCATGACTCCGCCGCCGATGAACGCGATTTGCATTTGCTGTCCTTTGGAAAAGGCTGTCAGGTGTCAGTGAAGTTCTATTAGACCGGTGGCAACCGGTTGTCGCTGGCGATGGATACGGCCACGCGGATGGACTCCAGCATGCTTGTGGCGTCGGCGATCCCTTTGCCTGCGATGTCGAACGCGGTGCCGTGGTCAACCGAAGTCCGAATGAAAGGCAGGCCGAGGTTCACGCTCACGCTCCTCGCCCAATCAAAGACCTTGATGGGGATGTGGCCCTGGTCGTGGTACATGGCAATAACTGCATCGTACTTGCCGTCTATGGCCTGAACAAACACCGTGTCCGCGGGGACAGGTCCGGTGGCGTCGATGCCCATTGCTCTGGCTTCCTCAACCGCTGGAGTGATCTGTTTTGCTTCCTCATCACCTAGGAGACCGCCGTCACTGGAATGTGGGTTGAGGGCCGAGACGCCTATGCGGGGAGTCTCAAACCCCCACTGCTTGAACGTCTCGTCTGTGAGGGCGATCTTTGCTAGCACGTTTTCCTTGGTCACGTAGTCGCAAGCGATTCTCAGAGATCGGTGGGTGGTCAGATGGACGGTGCGAAGCTGTCGAGCCATGAGCATCGTCGCGACGTTTTTGGAGCCGGTCTGGCTCTGGAAAATCTCCATATGCCCGATATCTTCGTGGCCGGCCAGCGCGCAGGCCTCTTTGTTGATGGGCGCGGTTGCGATGGCCTGGACTTGGCCTGATGCCGCTAACTCTCCGGCCCTCAGTATCCATTCCACCGACGCCTGACCCGCAACTGGCGATATTTTGCCGTACTCCAGCGCATTGAAATCAAGATTCTCAAGGTCCAGCACGTCGATGGTGCCATGCTCGCCCCGAACCTCATCGACGTCGTGCGCCAGACGGGTACCGCCCGTTGCGTTGATGAGCCGCAGGGCGTCGTCCATAGCGGCGACGCTACCGACCACGAAGGGGCGGCACTTTTCATAGACCCACGGGTCCTGCAATGCTTTGGCGGTGACTTCGGCGCCGATGCCGGCGGCGTCGCCCATAGTGATGGCGACCAGTGGTTTATCGGACATGGGGTGTTCGCTCCGTTGTGGAATTAGGCGCTGATTCAAGCTGCTGGCGGCAGGTCGTCAGGCTCAGTCCATTATACCTCGGCGGGAGAGGGACGGGTAGGTGGCAGCGAGGTATCGGTATCAGGAATCAGGTTGTCAGGGTTTATCTATTCAAAGCGAAGGGCAGTTCATATCGCCCTGAGCAACCCGACAAGATTGTGATCGCGGATGGCGGCGGATATGCGTTCTATCTGCATATGTGCCATAATCCGACCTTCTTCATCATTTAGATCCATGAATGCGAGAACCATTACCTTGAAATAAAACGGGTAAAGGAAACCTGACCGGTAGTCGGCTTGGCATTGTTCGATGCTGTAACCGGTTCCGCCTTCGGAACCCAGGGTATTGTGATACAGGCGCAACAAGTTGGTCTCGATCGTCCTTCTCATGTTGACGGTGAGGCCATGAATTGTCAGGCATGAGAAGTCAGTCACGCCCTTCGCGCGCGCCGCAGACGGCCAGTCGATCAAGGTGACATGACTGCCTCTGAACTCGTCATCGACCTGTTCGCCGTGCTTCTCAAGATATGTCCTTCCACTGGGGATAAACCGCTCGGCCTGAATCGCGGCCCGATCGATGGGCGCAGGCAGCCAACGAGCCCGTTCCAGGTTGGTTCTACTCCACCACTTGGCGTGAAAAACAGCGAGCGGTCTGG
>DCAW01000184.1 GCA_002313895.1 Dehalococcoidia bacterium UBA1123 | reverse complement strand
CTGAACTTCAACGCCAACAAGCGCAGCGTCGCGCTGGACTTGGAGACCGATGCTGGACGCGCATCGTTGAGTCAGTTAGCCTCTGGCGCGGATGTGCTGGTGGAAAGTTACACACCGGGATATTTGGACAGTTTAGGCGTCGGATACGATGCTCTTAAACAGGGGAACCCTGCGCTGGTCTTCGCGTCGATAACGCCCTTCGGACAGACCGGTCCGTATGCCGAGTTTCAGGGTTCGGAGCTTGTGACTCAGGCAATGGGCGGCCTGCTGTATGTTCAGGGCGACGACAACAAACCGCCGTGCTACGCTCCCTGCGACCAGTCGTCCCAACTGGCGAGTCTGCACGCTGCGTACGGCGCCCTGACAGCCCTGAAAGTGAGGAGCCTGACCGGTCGAGGCCAACATGTCGACGTGTCGATGCAAGACATCATGGGCCACCTGCTGTTTTCCATAGCCCAATACGGTTTTTCGCGCGAGATCATCCGGCGCACGGGAGCCACCGCGACCATTGCTCCCAACGGGTACTATAAGTGCATCGACGGATACGTCAGTCTGGCCATATTCTTCAACCACCACTGGCAGATCATGCAGGAGTGGATGAACATCGAGGCTCTACTAGACCCGATATGGCAAGACCTGGATTTCCGGCGCTCCAACCCAGATATTGTGAATCAGTTCGTGTCAGAATTTGTAGCCGACTTCACCATCGATGAGTTCGTGCGCGAAGGACAAAAGCGTCACCTGACAGTCAGCGCTATGAGCTCCATAGACGGATTTTTCGAAGATGAGCATATCAACGCTCGCAAGTTTTTCAGGGACGATACCCATCCCGACATCGGAGAATATTTGACCACAGGCGCGCCCTATATATTCAGTGACACTCCGTGGGCCAGCCAGCGGCCCGCGCCGACATTGGGACAGCACACCAAAGAGGTATTGGCTGAGGCGCCGAAACCTGCCAAATCTTGCGCCGCCGTCGATACCCCAGCCATCAATGGCGGCCCTCTCTCCGGCGTTCGAATTGTGGACTTCGCCCGGGTGTGGGCAGGCCCTTACGCAACCCGTTATCTGGGCGACCTGGGAGCCGAGGTCATCAAGATCGAAAATGAGAATTTCCTGGACGGCGGTCGAATCAGCGCTAACTCGAACCATATGTTCCCAGAGATCAACCGCAGCAAGCTAGGGGTGACAGTGAACTTCCGGGAGGCTGATGGCGCCAACCTGATTCGAGAGCTTGTCTCGGTGAGCGACGTAGTGCTGGACAACTTCGCCTCCGGAGTGCTGGCTCGCAGAGGTTTGGGCTACGAGGACCTGCGCAAGATTCGGCCCGACATCATCATGATAAGCATGCCTGGCTACGGGAACGACGGGCCGTACTCAGAATACGTCGCATACGGCCAGAGCCTCATGGCCTATGCGGGACTGGCTTTGCTGTGGGGGTTCCCGGACTCACCCGTGGACACTCGGCCTAACGTGCATTATTCGGACTTCATCTCGGCGGCCCACGGCTCATTCGCTTTGATGGCCGCGCTGGAGCATCGCGCTCAGACCGGGCAAGGGCAGTACATCGAAATTCCCCAGGCAGAAACCCTCGCCGCAACCATGGGCGTCGCGCTGCTGGATCACTCGGTTAACGGACGCTCCTGGGAGCCGATCGGAAATCGGCACCCCAGCTTCGCTCCCCACGGGTGCTATCCGTGCCGAGGTGAGGACCAGTGGTGCGCCATATCGTGCCTGACCGCTGAACACTGGCAATCCCTGTGCAAGGCTATTAACGCTCCTGAACTGGCCTTAGATCCCAGGTTCGACTCTCTGAACGCCCGGCTTCAGAATCAGGACGCCCTGGACGAAATCATCGGAGTGTGGACTAAGCAATTCACGCCATACCAAGTAATGTGGATGCTTCAGGGCGTTGGCGTTCCGGCGGGAGTCGCGCAGTCTGGTGAACAGCTATACCACGACATGAACCTGCGTTCCCGCAACTTCATCCTGCGCATCGAACACTCAGGATGGCGGACTCTGGAGCATTCGGGGATCACTGTCAAACTGTCCGAAACTCCGGGGGCTATCGTCCGTGGCTTGCCGAGTCTTGGGCAGCACAACACGCTGATATTCGGAGACCTGCTGGGCGTCGAGGAGTCGGAACTGGAACGGATGGCGTCTGAGGGGGCGCTAGCGTAAAGTCCGCCCACCGATGCTCCTCCACCTACACTCCATTCTGATTCGTATCCGACCGTATCTGAACCTTCGACGTTATTGACCCAAGAACATAACTCACAGCGCGAACCATCGCCGTCACATGATGCCTCAACATCAACCAGCATATTTCTCGCAAGTCACAGAAGGCGATTATCGGCCTACGCGCCCGACAGCGTTATGTCTTTCTTTGTTGCTCTCATAATTCCTGTGTTGTCAGCAATCGCTAACCCCAACCAAGAATCGATGGGCAATGGCGCTGCAACATTGTGGGTGATTTCTCTCTTGGTTTAGGCTGGTTTTTGGCTATATGGCGCCAGTCGTGGTTGGAGCCAGGGCAAGCTCATTGTCGGAATCAGAATCGTCAATCACTCCCACGAAAAACCCGGACGTTCGAAGGCGTTGATACGAGAGTTGACCGGGAAACCTCTTGGCTCAATTCCCATGTATCTTGGGTTCGCGTGGATTCTCTGGGATAGTGAACGAGGGGGGTGGCATGACCATATTGCCAAAACACATATAATCAAAGTCTAACGTCTTGATCCCGACTTTACCTCACCCGCTGCCACACCAGTGACGAGACCTGCTGTTGGCCGTCCACCTCACGAGGCGGCGGGGTGAGGGTCAGGCGGTCTCCGTCGAGCTTGAAGTTGCGATGCTGGTCGCCTCCGACCCAGTTGGGCAGCAGGCTGCCTTCGACGTGGTGAGTCACAACACCCTCATCGTCGTTGACGCTGAACGTGCCGTAGTAGGCGGTGAAGCTGAGAAACGCGGCCCGTATCTCGCTGTCTGAGGCGGCAGCCCGGTCGTCAGATGCAAAATCCTGGCGATCGGCGCGAAATAGCTGCGCCGACATATTCCCGTGGGTATCGTACATGATGACGCCTTTGGGATCGTCTCCGAGAGGTTTTACGACGTCGCCGTTCGCTCTCACCGCTTCGGCAGATACCAGCTTCCATGTTCCGATGAATTGATCTTTTCCCATTGTTTATCTAATTCCTTTGGTTGTAGCTTCGATGCTTGTTGGAAGTCGGTCGGTCATTGTTCGATCATGAATCGTAGTTCGGCGCGGACCAGATCGCTCGGGACAGGTCATTGCCGATCTTCGTTTCGTTAACGTCGAAAGCGGACGTGATTTTCATGTCCGAGACTGCGTAACCAGTGCAAATTGGATTGGTCAATCCGATGAGTTTGTCGTTCGCGTCCCCGTAATACACCAGACCTTGGACCAATGAAGAGCCGCAGTTTCCCACTCCGATGATGCCCATGTTGATAGCGCTCACTTCTTCTCCTCTCTGTCGCCACCAGCGGTAGCCTTCACGACTCTGGGTACTTGCTCTGACCCCAGAAACCGTCGGGGATTTCCAGCATGTGCCGAAGTCCGGTGCGCTCCAATGCCTTGTCCGTGGCTCTCTGAGCCAGGTCCAGGATTTCTGACTCGTCGATGCCTGGGACCTGTCTGTTACGCATCAGGATTTTCCCATTGACGACTACCGTGTCCACGTCGTTGCCGTTGGCGAAGTAGGTGATGCGATGCACGGGCATATTCATCGGGTAGAGATGGGGCTTTTGCATGTCCACCAGGATTACGTCAGCCTTTTTGCCGGCCTCCAGCGATCCGATTTCGTCCTCCATGCCCAGGGCCCGGGCCGAGTCGATGGTCACCATCTCAAGGGCCTTGCCAGGCGGGATGTAGTTGGCGTCGTGGTAGTGAGTCCGCTGGTAGTGCATGCAGTGGAACATATGCCGGAACATATCGTAGCTCCGATCAGGAGCCGTCCCGTCGGAGCCGATGCACACGGTCACTCCTGCGTCCAGAAGTTCGGGAACGGGGCATCTTGCGGTCACAGAGAAATTGGAGCTTGGGTTGTGGGAGATTCGAGTGTCGGTCTCGGCGCAAATAGCTATCTCTTCGTCGGTCAGGCCCGTCGAGTGGGATAGCAGGGCGTCAGGCCCCAGGATGTCCAACTCCTCGTGGGCGAACTTTACCGATCCTCGACTGTGCCCGTCCTGGGTGAACAGGAGGCTGTGCCGTTTCGACATATCTCTGACGGCGCGGGCCTGCTCCTTCATCTCTGCCGATTCCGCCGCCGAGAGCGCGTTCTGTTTCGGGGTGTGCACCGGATACGCCAGGCTCATATTGATGCGACCGTCCGCCTTGCCGTGCCACTGGTCTATAAGCGTTTGGCAGGTGTCCATCTGCTGAACGAAGGAGACCTCGATGTCTTTCTTTGTGTTGCCATCCCATTGAGCGAACTTGCTGGGGAACGGCCCCTTTCGCGGCCCCACAGCGAGGAACTCGCGTATGCCGATCTTCTCGATAGCCTGGCATCTCTGAGCGCCGTAGACAGGATCATCGACGCGCATAACCGAGTCTCCCCCTCCAAAAAAGGTCACACCTGTTGTGGTCCCGAACTTCAGGCGTTCCAGCAGGGTCAGCATCGCCTCGGCGTGCCAGAATTGTTCATCCGAGCCTTCCGCGTAAATCGCCTCGCAAGCAGGATACCAACCTCCAGACGGCCCGGTTCCGAGAGTCTTGATCAGGCCGTGCCCGGCGTGGCCGTGGCCATCGATCAGGCCCGGCATGACGACCATTCCTGTTGCGTCGATGGTCTCGGCCGGCGGAGAATCTGCCTGATAATCGCTTTTGGGAGCGACACCGACTATTCGGTCGTTCTCAATCGCGACCACGCCATCGTCGATGACTCGACGATTTGGGTCCATAGTGATGATCGTGCCGCCGGTTATTAGAAGGTCTGTCAATCGAAGCCTCCGAAGGTAGCTGGTCAGTATCAGAGCAAGCTATTAGCGTAATTAATGATGAGTTTGCTCAAACGATGTAGATGTAAAGGTAGTATTTGATGCGCGTCGCTTGCCTCATCTGTTCCATGAAATGGACGCGTTGGCCCAAAGATCTGCGACGGCCAAGGTCCGAACGCCCGATTGTGTCATGCCGATCTGGAGCATCAGGAGGCCGGTTGACACACGCTCGATGAATCCCCACTGCCAGATGGCTCGCTCATCAATGCCGGTGAGCGACGCGAGAGTTCTGCAACGCGCCTGTCCCAGCGTAATTGCGTCACCCACAAGCAGCTCGTCGTTCCAACCACGCATTGAAATACCTAAATCGTATGCCGGTTCCGCGAACAGTCCGTCTGGATCTACAAATTTGTATCCGCCTTTTTTGTCAAATGATCGCAGTGTGTTGTGCGAATGAGCGTCTCCATGCACCAGGACGCTGTTGTTCGGATCGAACGCAGCTTCCCTTTCGGCCGCAAAAGACAGGGCCAACTCCTGGGCGCCTTCGGCGCAGGGTTTGCCCAAATCTCGCCAAACCGACTCGATAAATTCCAACAGCCACCGTGCCTTTTCGCCTCCAGTCATGAAGCCTTGTGATGACTGCAACGGAATCCAAGCTTCTTGAAGCGTTTGGCACAGAACTTCGATCTGCTGGCTCACGGGTAAATCTGAGTCTGAGAGTCTTGCGCCTAGTCTTTCAACCAGCAAGGCGTTGTATTCCTCATCGTGTTCTAGCAATCGAGGATATGCTGTTCCGTTGGCGATCCGAAGAACATGAGACTCTGTTTTGCAATCACAAACGCCGGGCAAGCCGACCTTTAGGACAGCCGGGGAATCGTCCTTGAGGGCTACTGCCAAAATCAGGCTTTCTGACCCACCTTTCCGAATTTCTTTTGGGACAAATTGCCATTTCAGCGCGAGGCTGCTAACGGTTTCCTCCAGGGTGGCGACCCACCGCTCGCCGGTTGGGCCGACAGACCGAGCCCTCAATCGGATGGCTTTAGGCAGGTCTGCGAAATTAATCTCCATTAGATTCAAACCGTATAAGCATCCAAGAGGCGGACCGGACCCATT
>DCAW01000044.1:25026-31485 GCA_002313895.1 Dehalococcoidia bacterium UBA1123 | reverse complement strand
ATTAATGGGCAGGTTCTGTACCGAGGGATACCTGAAGACTACGACAGTTGGGCGGATTTAGGCAACGACGAGTGGTCCTATACAAACGTTCTACCCTATTTTCGAAAATTAGAAACAGATCTGGACTTCGGTGGCGACTTCCACGGCTCAAACGGCCCAGTGCCAGTGCGCAGATATCCGAGAGGCGAGTGGATGCCTCATGCTGTAGCGTTTGAAGATGCTTGTTTGGCGCACGGGTTTCCTGCGGACGCAGATCAAAATCACCCAGAATCGACCGGAGTGTCTCCCAGAGCTAGAAATACTCTAGACGGCGTTCGCATCAGTATGGCTTTGGCATACCTGGACCCCGCCCGCCATCGGCTCAATCTCACGATCAAGGGCGACGTCACGTCGAGGAGGATTTTATTTGACGGCAGGCGCGCGGTAGCAGTTGAGGCAGAAAGCGGTGGTGAAGTATTCACTGTGGAAGGTGACCAGATCGTGTTGTGCGCAGGAACAATCGGTTCCCCTCAACTCCTGCTCCTGTCCGGAATTGGCCCCAAGGACCAGCTCGCGTCATTGGGAATCGATGTGGTCCAAAACTTGCCTGGTGTCGGCCAGAACCTGAGGGATCATCCCACTGCATGTGTTCTGTTCCAGGCCGTTGGCGAACGCGCAGATGTGCAGGCTCCAGTAATTCAGGTGGGACTCCGTTACACCGTTGAGGGTTCCAATATTAGTAACGATATGCAGATCAGTCCTATGCTGATGACCAGTGAACACCGGCCGGCCCAAGTCCAAATCGATGATGAAAGGAACTACATAGGGCTGAGCGCCAGCTTGCAGCTTGCCATAGGCGCAGGGGAGTTGCGGCTATCATCGAAGGACCCCAACGTGCAGCCGTACTTGGACTATAACTACTTCACCGAACCACTGGACCTCGAACGTATGCGCAAGGCGATCAGGCTTTGCGTAAGTCTGGCTGACCATGAGACCTTCAAGGACATTATTATTGACCGGGTAACTCCCACTGACGATGATCTAGTCGATGATGACGCTCTCAATGATTGGCTCATGCGCAACGTAGGTAGCTCACATCACATCTCAGGCACTTGTAAAATGGGACCAGACACGGACCCTATGGCGGTGTTGGATCAGTTCAGCTGGGTCCGCGGCGTTGAAGGACTACGTGTCGCGGACGCATCGATCATGCCGGACGTGATTAGAGCGAACACAAACGCCACCTCGATCATGATCGGAGAACGCGTTGCCGACTGGATCGCACAGGGGAAGTAGCTGGCAAGGCGGACCTTCACGACGTCAGCGACGATTCACGCTCCAGGTGTCCGTTTATAGCTCCAGTCCCACTGGAAAGTTGTGCTCTCTTGCTGTGTTCTGTGCTTAAGAGAGCTTAGTCAAATTGACACTACCTGTACTCACCACCACAGTCGCCGATCATCTGGTACAGGTTCCGTGACTGACTGAGAATGGTTTCTATTTGTTCATTGTCTTCCTGGCCAAGGGCAAAATCGAACACTCTGGCGTTGTCCGCTTGATGATCTGTCACCCCTAATCTGGCGCCAATGATCACTCCGGCCACTGCGGGGCGCTCCAGCATATAACGGACAGCTATGTTGGCGATGCTGACCCCATGTTTTCCAGCGACGTCTCCGAGGGTTGCCAGTAGATTCTGGAATAATTCCCAGCCGCCCCAGGCATCTATCATTTGCTTGTATTTGTGCAAGCTGGCCGTGTTCAGCGCCGCGCCGCTAGGGGCAGGTTGTCCCAGATATCTCTTTGAGAGCAACCCCCCGCAAACTGTCCCGTATGCCAGTAGCTTGATGTCATGTTCCTGACAATATTGCGCCATCTGGATCATTGGTCTGCGGTCGATAAGTGAGTACTGAACCTGATTGGAGACAACTCTGATCCCTTGATCCGTAATCTGACGAAGATGTTCGGTGTCGAAGTTGGTCAAGGCTAGGTGCCTAATTTTGCCTTCCTCCCTCAAACTAGCCAAATGAGTGAGGGCGTCCGTATATCGTGGGTCGTTGTAGTCCCACCAATGGAACTGAAGCAGGTCCAAGATTTCTACGTCCATTCGGCGCAGCGAAATGTCAACGTTGCGTTCGACTATCTGGCGCGTCATCGGCCCCGGATGAGGCACCCACTTGGTGAATGCCTGGATGCTAGAAGACGCAGCCTCACCGCGATGTTCAGCCAGTTGGCGTCGGAACTCTCCAATAAAGTCTTCAGCTGGACCGTAATGGTCAGCTAGGTCCCAGGTAGTGAATCCCGCCTCAAAGTAGTCGAACATACTCCGGATGGCCATAGCAGGATCGATGTGTCCGTGTGCTCCGGATACCTGCCACATGCCATTCAGGATACGGCACACCCGCAGGTCAGACGTGAATTGGATCTGGCTTGAATCGGGAAAACTCATTCACGTCTCCTGCTGTGGTCCTTCAACGTGGTTTTCTGGAAGCCGATAATTGCATCTGGTCCCTTGCCCTTAGACCTCGATGATTGGGCCCTGGCTCGTCGGCAATTACTTTTAAGTTGTGAGATTGGCTCTGGGCGCAGGCTAGTCCAGGAACTCGACCCCAACGCCAATTATATCACTCTCAGTACGTAGAGGCCGTGAGTTCGAGTCTCCCCACCTTGACCAATACTGTCTGTCCGCTTCTCCTGTTCTACTGTTTCCGTTCTCTGCCACTCGAACCGATTCAGGCGCATTGCGTTCTAGCGTAGTTCGCCTTAAGATTCGGAACTATCATGACTACTAACTCCCCCCTCCTAAATCGTGTTATCAACCACGTTGATGAGAAGGCCATTGTAGTACTCGCCAGCGATCTGATCAGAATTCCCAGTTTCAAGCCCGACGAGACTCCAGTAGCGATTTTTCTTGCTGAATTTTTCCGCAGTCGAGACTATCGGGTCGAGTTACAAGAGGTCGAACCGGGGCGCTTCCAAACAATCGCGACATTGCCCGGAACAGGCGGCGGCAAGAGCCTGATGCTCAACGGTCACACCGACATAAACTCCCTGGGTCGGCGTTGGAAGCGCGACCCGTGGAGACCCAGTGTCGAAGGCGACCGCCTTTATGGTCACGGAGTCCAGAACATGAAGGGCGGTCTCGCGTCGATAATCATGGCCGCGGAGGCTGTGCGCCAGTCGGGTGTGTCTCTAAGGGGCGATCTGGTTGTGGCCTGCGTCGTCGGCGAGACCCAGGGCGGTGAAGGAACCTATCATCTGATGGAGACTGGGTTCAGAACCGATATGGCCGTGGTCGCCGAACCGTTCGGTCTTGGGAATCTGGCAACGGTGCACGCTGGCATCGTTCACATGGCAATCCACACTTACGGCGTGACAGGCCATATTCGGGAGACCGAGGGGCCAGTTAACGCCGTTCTGAAGATGACGAAGATTATCGACAGGCTCCAGTCCGTCGAGTTCACTCACGAACGCAGAGCGGACATGCCGTTGCTGCCCAGACTGAACGTCGGCAGCATCATCGGCGGCATTGGGAGCGAGTATGTGCTGGTCGAACCCCCTTATATCCCCGACCTATGCACCATCTTGGTTGACGTCCACTTCGTCCCGGGCCAGACCGTCGAGTCGATTGTAACCGACATCCGCCGCGATCTCGACCCGCTTTCGGAGGATGACAGCGATTTGCGGTACGCCATCGAAATTCCGGTGCCTTCGTCGTTCAAAGGCGGGCGGAGACTGGTCATGGACCCGCTCGACGTTCCCATCGATGAATATATCGTGCAAGCTGTGGCGCGAAATCACGAGTTGGTCACCGGAAATCCGCCCAACGTAATTGGCACCGTCTTGCCAAGCGCTTACTCTGCCAACGACACCTGCCATCTGTGGAACGCAGGCATTCCCTGCCTGATTTACGGCCCAGGCGTAGTCAGGGGCAACGAGGAGGAGGACGACAGCTATGCGATCATCAGTGAGATGGTTGATTGTGCGAAGGTCCTCGCTGCGACCGCCATTGATGTGTGCAATCTAGACAAATCGACAGGCTAGGAGGACGTATCATGAGCAGCTTTGAAATGAGCGTCGGCAACGCTGAGATTGTTGCCTTAACCGACATGAACTGTGCGTTCCCTACTCCACTGCCCGAGCTTTGGCCCAACGTGCCTTGCGACGCCTGGGAGCCGTTCAGGAAGATGTTTCCAGACACCTTCGAGGGTGAGAGGATGAGAATTGAGATTGGCTGTTATCTGGTCAGGTCTCAGGGTAAAACTATCCTCATCGACACAGGATATGGCCCCGGCCCGATTGACTATATCGGTGGTCTGCGAGGCGAACTGATGGCTGAACTCGCATCCAAAAGTGTCGATCTGGCTGACGTAGACACTGTGTTCCTGTCTCACCTACATATTGACCATGTGGGGTGGAACACCAGGGAGGAAAACGGCAAGCGCGTCCCGGCATTCCCCAACGCCCGATACGTTGTTCACCAGGATGACATCGACCACTTCAGTAGGCCCGATGTTCAGGCCGCCGGCCGCTATCCGTTCTATGACGAATTGGTTCAGCCGCTGGCGGACCTCGATGTATTGGACGGTCTTACAAGCGATGCCAACCTGACCGACGAAGTGAGAGCGATTCACACTCCGGGCCACACGCCTGGACATATGAGCGTCATGGTATCCTCAGGCGGAGAGCGAGCGATGATTCAGGGGGATGTTCTGATTCATCCGGCCCAGGTCACAGAGTTGGAATGGACTCCCATATTCGACGGAGACCCCGAAACAGCTATTAAGACCCGCCGAAAAATGCTCAATCAGCTAGAAGTGGACGGCACGACCGTTGTGTCTTGCCACTTCACCAAACCCGGATTCGGTCGCATTGTTCGCACCGACGGCAAACGATACTGGCAGGTCGGAGACTAACGGAGGAATCGCTATGGCAACTCAGGAACTCATCAGGCTAATCGACAGAGAAGAATTAGTCGAGTTGGGAAAATCGCTGGTGCGGATTCCCAGTTTCATTGGTGAGGAGACGCCGATTGCACGATGGGTCGCAAGCTATATGTCATCTCGCGGTTACGAAGTTGATCTTCAAGAGGTGGAGCCAGGCTGGTTTCAGACAGTCGCCACCCTCAAGGGTTCGGGCGGCGGTCGCAGCATCATGTTCAACGGTCACCTCGACAGCAATCCCCTGGCCACAGGTTGGGATCGTGACCCGTTTGACCCGTGGGTGGACGGCAACAGGCTCTACGGCGCAGGAATCCGCAACATGAAGTCTGGCGTCGCCTCGATGATTCACGCCGCTGAAGCGATCAGAAAGTCCGGAGTGAAACTCAAAGGAGACATCGTGATCGCTTGTGTTCTGGCAGAGCTCCAGGGCGGCCTAGGCACCAAATATCTGATTGAACACGGTTACAAGACAGACGTGGCCGTCGTGACTGAGCCATACGGCGCCCATCACATCGTCACCAAACACGCAGGAATGGTCGACTTCGCATTGCACATCAAAGGGCGACATCCCGACACCAGCGACGTCAATGGCGTTGACGCCATACCTCTGATGATGAAGGCCATCGCGGCAATCTACGACACCAATTTGACCCACGAGCCGTGGGACATCGAAGGACTGCCGTGGCTCAAAATCGGGTCTGTTTTTGGAGGCAGGGGCGAATCCTACGATCTGCGCTCAGTCGCTCGCAACTCTGATCTATGCACCGCATTCATGGGCATCAGCACGGTGCCCGGAATGTCGGCTGCAACCATCAGACGCGACCTGGAGACGTCTCTCGACAAACTCAAAGCCGCCGACCCAGATTTCCAATACGAGTTGGTGAACCCAATTGAGCGAAAGTTCAACACCTGGATTCTGGATCATCCTCCGATGGACATGCCTGTGGATGAAGAGATCGTCCAAACAATCGCTGGAGCCTACAGGCAGGTAACCGGTGACGAGCCTCAGGGCATCGGCCTGCCTTCGTCGCCATTGAGCGCGAGGTACGGTGATGACGACGCCCACCTATGGACGGCTGGAATCCCTGCGCCTATTTATGGGCCTTCGGGAGGCACTTATGGCGAAGACTACACGCTAATAGACGAGATGGAGCTTTGTAGCAAAGTGCTGGCGTTGACGGCTTTGGATGTGTGCAGATGACCTTTCCCGTCATCGATATTACTCGAAAACTTCCAGCATCAGATCAGTGGGCGTTCCACCATTGAGGTCGCTCAAATCCATCGAGCAGGCGGCCACGACAACAAGAAGCTCCTCCAGCGCTTTGAACTGGACGTAATCTCCAGGTTTTGCCACGGACTCTCGAACCTCCCATCGTCCGTCCAAGTCTACGATAGGCGTGTTCTGAAACAGGTTCACTGGGTCTGGATTGCCGTCGACATCCACATCGAAATCCTTCAAAGTGGAGTTTAGATTGTCCCGACAACTGGGGTGGTTTTTCGCGCCCATCAACTCGTATAGGTTATTGTCGCAGGCAGGCATCAG
>DCAW01000044.1:11385-24633 GCA_002313895.1 Dehalococcoidia bacterium UBA1123 | reverse complement strand
ACAGCGGCTTCCCGACCTCTGGATACAGCCGCCCCAGACTCCTTAGAGTGTAACTCGGCGAAAGATACTCGCCACGAGAGCCAGGAATGAACGCGAAAAGGTCGCCGACCTGCTTTCCCTGGAGGCACGTGACCCTAACACGCTGGTCGCGAAGAACTGTGACACCTCCACCGGTCTGAGGCAGGATGTGGACTTGCGAGATAGGCGTAGTTTGTGCAGACATTGATGCTTCCTTCGTTTGTTGCCGCCGTCACGTCGCGCCATTCTGAGATCGCAATCGAAGAATCGCATCGTGAATAGGACGACAGTTGTTGTCCACGCGACCAGATGCTTCGCCTCGACTCAGCATGGCACGGCTGTATCAATGGGGTTTTACGCCTCAGTAGGCACAGGCAACCCAGCGACCTTCAGTTGGACCCGTCCCACCGTGTTCCATGATGTGAAATACAGCGTTTTCCAGTCGTCGCCGCCAAACGCAACGTTGGTAGTCGCCCCCTCGCCATGAACGATGATACCCAGATGCTTGCCAGTCGAGTCCATGACCCAGATCCCACCGGAGCCGCCGCAATAAACGTTCCCGTCAACATCCACTTTCATACCGTCGGGAACGCCTGCACGGTAGCCGCTCAAGTCGCGGAACATTCGATCCGACGCTAGAGCCAACATTCCGTTGGGTTGCATATCGAAGGCTCGTATGTGGCGTCGGCGTGTGTCGTTGATATACAGAATGCTCTCGTCAGTGTTGAATGCCAGTCCGTTGGGCACAACGAAATCTTTCACCATAAGC
Organism: Dehalococcoidia bacterium UBA1123; assembly: GCA_002313895.1. GTDB lineage: Bacteria > Chloroflexota > Dehalococcoidia > Lucifugimonadales > UBA1123 > UBA1123. Next base: position 23,846 of record DCAW01000044.1, on the reverse strand, counting down.
GTCAGTGTGCCCAGGTCGGGAGTGACCCGATATACACCTGCGACATCCAGGTCAACATCCGGGCCAGGTGCGCCGGGGTCAGTGAAATACAGGCACCCGTCGGATTTTACGATGACATCGTTTGGACGATTCAGCCGCGTGCCTCGGTAATTGTTGGCGACAACCGTAACGCTTCCGTCGTGTTCGTATCGGATGACGCGCCGTGTTTCGTGTTCGCAGGCTATCAATCTGCCCTGAAGGTCACGCGTCAGGCCGTTGGCATGGTTTGACGGCCGAAGAACCAGCGAAACGCCGTCGTCCTCGGACCACTTCATACGACGATTGTTTCCAATGTCGCTGAAGAGGAGGTATCCGTCTTCTTTCCACCACAGCGGTCCCTCAGCCGGGCCGGCGTCTCCGCCGAAACCTCTAGCCAATTCCTCAATCACCTGATCCGTCGCCACGACACTCTCTAGATCGGGCGAAATCTGTTCGATGGGCATTTATCTTGTCTCCTGTCGATGGAGTAAGTTATCGGGCTGGCTCACGCCATCGTTGATTCTTGCTTTTCAATCGCTTTGGCCTTCTCGGCCTCACGTGCCGCGCAGAGTTCCCATAGCTCCAGATTAACTCGGGCGTTCTCGTCTACGGGGACGTCGATCATCATGGTGGTTCCAGGATAAGGGACTGCGGCGGTTCCCCGCGCAACCCCTTCGGAGAACAATCGGCGAGTCTCTCGGAAGAATTCCAGCCGGTCTGCTGGCGGTGCGAACGCGGTGTTGCATTGAGCCACCCAACTTGGGTCTGGGCATATAGCGCCCGCGAAACCGAGATTCTTTCCTCTAAGGGCCTGTTGGTAAATTTCGTCGGCATCGTCGAATTGAGGCAGAACTCCGTAGGGATGACTGATGCCTATCGGCTGAACTTTCGCAGCTCTAGTTTCGACGACTATTCGACCTTTTGCATACACAAATGGGTCAAAATCCGCGTAGGGAATGATGCCCATGTTTCGGCACAGATTCAACTCGTCGAGACCGGAGGAGCATACACGGGGGCTTGCTGTCACAATCTCGCGGATATTCCAGACTCCTGTCCCCGAATCAATCAGCGCGATGATCTGCAACACGCCGGAAGCGATGCCTCGACCCGTCTCCAATTCAGACAATATCGAGTCTGCTTCCTCTATATCTGCGCTCGTCTCTGCGCCCGGATACACGATTCCTTTCAGGCCAGGGTAAACCGAAGCCTCGATGTCGGCGCGAGCCAATGCCTTGTTGGGAAGCACAAACACGTCAGCGCCGCCCCTGCAGGCATGTCTTATGGACTCTTTTACGAGACTTCTAGCGCGGGATCGGTCATCCTCGGATTCGATGCCGGTCAGGTCAAGAATTACGGAGTCGGCGTTGTGAGTCCACGAGGTCTCGACCTTCTCTCTGTCGAGCACAGGGACCAGAAGATGTGACCTCCTCACGAACACTTTCATGTTTGCTCCCTGAAGTTTAATTCTGTTCGTCCAGTTCGGCAACAGTTTGTTCTCTGGCGGCAGATTTTTCGGCATCTCGATGGGCGCAGAGACTGGCCCACTCGATAAGTTCCTCGGCTCTAGCGGCCTCATACTTGTCAACTATTCGTCCGTCCATGTCACCTTCGGTCTCGCCGCGCTGGTCTAGTTCAGCGAAGAATGACAGGACGCGATGGGCGTCCTCAACCTCATTTACCGTCGGCGTGAGTCCCAGGTTCTGAGGAGCCACCACGTTCGGATGCAGGCCTCCGCCAGTTCTCAGGCCAGCCTTTCGACTCGCCTCTGCGCGCTTGATCGAAAGCTCCGCGTTGCCGACGTTGCCTGTGGTGTCTGACATATAGACTCCGCCTTCGCGTTCCAGACCTAGCGCCAACGCAATCAACTCTCCCTCGCCGCGATTGTAAACAAACTGATCGAACCCGACGAACATCTCGATGCCCATATCCATTGACATATCGTATCCGGTCCCGCCTCCGAAAGCGTCAATGCGCGGACTGGCCGAGGCTATCTCATAGGAGTTAGCCACACCCAACGTCGTCTCGACCGTCGCGCCTATACGCACCGTTCCCGACCTAATGCCTCGGACTCGCTCCAACTCGGTTATCAAAGCGTCGAGATGGCGAATCTGTGCTCCCGTCTCAGCCTTGGGAAAATTTATCTGTTTGACCCCCGGCCATACCGCTGCTGGCACATCGGCGTCGGGATAGGCGCAATTGATCCGAATATTTATCTCGGCGGCGCCTTTTTGGCCCTGAACGATAGCGTGCCGAACCTGTGATCGCGCGTAATCCTTTTGAGACTGCGGCACCGAGTCTTCAAGGTCGAAATTCAGATAGTCGCAATCGCGAGTCCACGATCTGTCAACAAAACGAGGGTTGTTGATGGGCATCGTCAGCCCTGAGCGGCGCACTGGTCTGGGCATCTTTTTCATCCCCTGAAAATTACTGGTTCCTTTGTGCGGTCACGATAGACTTTGATCGGTTTCGATTTTGACACTCCTCAGACCATGCGATCAGGTCTGAAGCTATACCCGACATCGGCGAATAAGTTGGCTCTCTCGTGATGACTTCTTCGGCATGGGACACTTCATCTGCTGAAGGCGTGTATCCCGTGTTCAGAGGTTTCACCTGACGCGCCCTCATGCACAGACCACCTCGGAATCCTGCCATTCTTCCGTCAATCGCCGCCTGTAGAGTGTCATCATAGCCAGCAACCAGGCCACGTGAAGTCGCTCGCCACCATGCCCCCACAGGCTCGACGTTTAGTGCGTTGGCAATGACGATCAACCGCTGCATCAGGTATTCCATCTGATGGAGGTCTCCTGACGGCTCTCCCCGAAGATCCATCACCAGGTCGGCGCGGCCCAGACTTATCGACTTTACCCGATTACTGGCCTTGATAAGTTGTTGTGCGTCCCAGTTGCCCCGTCCGGTGTCGAGCGAGAGATGAATCTCTAACGCCTGTTCTGGACCTCGCGGGTCGTCGGCTTCGCGCACGTCTCCGACCGGGGGAGGCTTGACGACGCCTCGTTGGGATTCGAGGTCAGTCAATATGCTGTCGGCGTCCATTACCTGCTCAACGTTGGTAACCCCGGGTAACACGATTCCGGTCAAACCGCGCCATACAGAAGCAACGAGATCAGCGTAGATCAACTCGATGTCGACACGCACAAACACTTCGGAGCCAGCATCACGCATGTCGGATATGGCGTCTCGGATATTGTCTCTCGCCTCGTGCTTCCTAGAATCGTGAACGGTGTCCTGAAGGTCTAGCACGACGACATCAGCGCTGGAACTCGCGGCCTCGGCCAGTCGATCATTGTCGTGAGCCGGAACTATGAGCCAAGAGCGTCTAACCGAGCCTCTCACACGCTAGCCTTCTCGGACTCTCGGATCACGGGAAAAACTTCTTTTCCGAACAGCTCTATGGAACTCATTACCTTCTCGTGGGGGATGGTTTCAGTCTGCATAATCATCATCACTTGATCCACGCCGATATCCTCGTACAGTCGGATAGCTTTGATGCAGCTCTCTGGGTCGCCGCCAATTATGACCCCTCGATCTGCCAGGGTGTTGGCGTCGAGTTCAGAGATGGCCGCACGCGCAGCGCCGGGGCCGGAGTCCAAAGAAATTCCGGCTTCAGCCGCCTGTTCTTTGTGGGCTTCATCGGACTGTCTGAGCCATCGACCAAAATCCGCCTCCAGGTGCTCTGGCACGCCTCCCCAGGCCTCCAAAAGCTCCTCGTAGGCCCCAACTCGGCCTGCGATATAGGGCTTGTCCGGCCCGAAGAAAGTCTTCATGGACTCTGCGGCTGTCTCTCTGGCCTGTTGATTGTCAGAGCCACAGAAGGCGTGAACGTTGTTGGCCCAGTAGTTGTTAACGAAAGCGCCCACCGGTTTGGCATTCTTGATGTTCTCTTTGTACGTTTTGACGTGTTCTTCCAGTATGGTAGTCGCATATGACGCCGAGGACAGCACTCCAATGCCTCTCTCAGCCGCAAGTCGGAAGCTGTCCGTCTGAGTGCAGGCCAGATACATCCGAGGGTGCGGTTTCTGGAAGGGTTTGGGCAGAACTCGTCGGGGTGGCACGTTCCAGAACTCGCCCTCCCAGGAGAATTCGTCCGACTGCCATATCTGAGGCAGCATGGCCAAAGATTCCTCCCACATTGCGCGGGTGTTTCTGGGATCAACGCCCAACCCGGTCTGCTCGTAGGCGTTGGATCGTCCGGTCCCGAACTCCACTCGACCATCGGTCAACTGGTCGACCATCGCCACGCGTTCAGCAATGCGAACAGGGTGCGCGTGGGGAAGGATCGACACTCCGAATCCAATCCTGATATTTTTGGTGCGCTGACTCAATGCCCCGAACATGACCTCTGGGCAGGGCGACCCGGAGAATCCGGTGAGAAAATGGTGCTCGACGAACCACAGGTTATCGAAGCCCACCTGGTCTGCCAATTCGCACTGTTCCAGAGTTTCCTTGTACAAAGTGTTCCAGTCAATATCAGTGCCCTCATAGGGTCGTTGCATCTCGTATAGCAGTCCAAACTTCATTTCTCTGCCCCCTTTTTAAAATTGGCATTGGAGTTCGGGGCCATTGTACTCCAAACTCTCCTTCTGTGAGACACGGGGATTGTCGCGATAAATCAGGGCGCATATGATGGACAAAATCTATGAGTATCATCTGCGACCACAAGAAAACATGACTAAAAGGAGAATTAATATGGCCCGCACACCTACCGTGACCCGAGACCAGGTGCCTGAGAAATTCAGGGACGCATTCGACGCCGAGACGTCGGACAACGGAGGCCCCATCGACAGCGGGCCTGGGTCGGCTATGATCCATAGCCCGGAGATGCGGCGCCGCGCCAACCACCTCGTCCACTACCTCCGCGATGAGTCCGAACTGCCCCAGAGGATATTGGAGCTTGCCAAGCTAATCGCAGGACGGGCGATGGACTGCGAGTTCATATGGAACGCCCACGCCGCATGGGGTCGAAGGGAAGGCCTTAGCGACGCCTTGGTCAGCGCGCTCAGAGACAAAACATCGCTGCCTCCGGCGCCAGCAGATGAACAGGCTCTGATCGACTTCGCCAAGGAACTGTTCGCAACAAAGCGCGTCAAACAGGCGACTTTCGATGCAGCAATCGACCAGTTCGGAGCGCGGCAACTGACCGAACTTACGACGTTGATGGGCTACTATTCCCTTCTCGCGATGAACGCCAACGCCTTCGAAATCAACCTGCCTGAGAACCGAACCGAGCCAGTCCTGCCTGTTTGAGCGGGGATTTTAACTCACGAAAGGTTGATGACTGGTCACGTTTGGGCCGCGCAACGATGACGCCTTCTTATGTTACCCTTTGCTTCGTCCGGTTGAACCCCCAAAATCTCAAACCTCTAAACCACAGGAAAAATCATGGCAATAGCGCAGAAAACATTTAACGATTATCTCGATGACGCAAAGGAGATGGCGTACGAGGTGTCGAAAGTTACTGACCGCATCGAGCGGGAGCGGATGATCCCGCCAGAGATCACCAACCAGATGAAAGACCGGGGGCTTTTCCGGCTTCTCATGCCTCGCTCCCTCGACGGGGCCGAACTGGACCACCCCAGCTTTCTGCGCCTAGTTTTCGAGTTCGGCAAGGCGGACGCCAGCGTCGGATGGTGCTTTAATCAGAATAACGTGTTCGCAACCAACTCGACCCGACTGCCGGAAAAAGCGTCCCGAGAGATTTGGACCGACTGGCGCAATGTCGTCACCAATGGCCCTCCGACGCGCGACACCCTCGCAACGCCCGTCGATGGCGGCTATCGGCTTACAGGCCGGTGGAACTTCAGCAGTGGCAGTCCTCACGCCACCTGGCTCGCTGCGTTGACTCCCATCAAAGACTCTGTCCCAAGCGAGATTCGGGTCCTGCTAATCCCGAAGAACAAAGCAACCATGATAGACACTTGGGACGTGCACGGCCTTCGCGGCACCGGCAGTCACGGTTTCGAGGTCAATGACCTGTTCGTTCCCGGCCACCTGTCATACAACCAGTCAGACACACCTCGGGAGCCTGGCTCTCTGTACAAAATCAACACGACGCTGTTTTTCTGCTCAGGGTTCGCAACCGTGGCCCTGGGGGCCGCTCGCACAGCTCTCGACGCAGCGGTCGAGATGTCAACCAGCAAGATTCCGACGAACGCTCCCGGCCAGGTGACGCTCCGAGACATGGGAACTGTCCAGCGCCAGATTGGCCTGGCGGAGGCCATTTGGGGCGCGGCGCGGGCTTACCTTCATGAAAATCACTCAAGACTCTGGGAGAGCGCTAACAAGGATCAGCCGATCCCCACAGCGGACAGAATCGGAGTGCGACTCGCCAGCACCCACGCCATCAGGCAGGCCGCCGAGGTGGTGGACATCGCTTACAATCTCATCGGGTCAACCGCCATATTCGGAAGCAGCCCTGTCCAGCGTCGGTTCCGTGACATCCACGTCATCACCCAGCAAGTGCAAGGCCAGATGTACCACTACGACACAGCGGGCCAGTTCTTCCTCGGCATGGAGCCTCAAGGTTCTATCTAGGCGAAGACGCTTGACGGGAGTTGATAGCATGACCTCTGGTGACAAACGAAGGCTCAAGATCGGGATTTGGGGAGTCGGCGCGGCCGCACAGTGGTACTAACTGCCCGCAACGAAAGCCTGAAGCGACCGCCTGGAACTCAAGGCGGTTTGTGACCGGGACGGCGACAGGTCGCGGCGTTTCGGAGCGCTATACGAAGCCGACGCCGTGTTCACCGACTACGAAGAGATGTTAGCTAACGCTGACATCGACGCCGTGGCAACCCTCACTCCTCACGAACGCCACGCCGAGCAGGTTCTCATGGCCGTAAACACGGCAAACACGTTCTAATCGAAAAACCAATGGCTGCCACATTGGAAGACGCTGTGAAGATCTGCGAGGCGGCAAAGTCAAAGGGGTTGCACATCTTTGCGCTCCGCCCAACATGCTTCATCCCGGACAGCGCCGGCTTATGCAGCTGGTGTCAAATGGGGCCATCGGAGAGGTGTCTCTGGTTCGCACAACTTGTTCCAGCATGGGGCCTGGGTCGGGTCACGGAGCGCCCACCGACTTCAGTTGGTTTTATCAGGGCGGCGCAGGCGAGATGTCCAGCATGACCGGTTATGGACTCATCAAGATGACGGCTGTTTTGGGGGCTGTGAAGTCTCTGGCGGCGACGTCCTGTATCTCCATGCCTGAAAGAGTCATGCGCGACGGCTCTGCCAAAGGCAAACGGGTGCAAGTCGACGTTCTTGACAATAACGTGATGGTTCTCGACTTCGGAAACAACACGCTTGGCACGATGGACACAGGATACGTCATGATGGCGTCTAAAGCCCCGGATATGGAACTTTTCGGGACCGAGGGTGTGATTTCAACATACGGTGGTGATCAGGTCGATAGAATCCGGCTGCACAAGGACGACTGGAATACCGATGTTGCTGGCTGGCAGGACGTGGACATTCCGAGCTTGGATTCACGATGGGCCAAGCATTCTTCCACTCTTCCGAGCCTGACCGACGCTGTGCTTGATGGCAAGCCTCTTGTCAACGGCCCTCGCCACATGGCTCACGTCGTCGAAGTGATCGAAAAAACTTGGATTGCCGCCGAGTCCAGACAGACAGTGGACCTCGCGACGACTTTCCCGATGGTCTCCTGGAAAGACCTGCCCATCGACACGAGCACAGCGAAGCTGGTCTAAGTTTTGCGACTACTTGAAGTGGGGCATCACCTCTTTGGCAAACAACTCCATCGAGCGCATGACTCTGGAGTGTTCCATTGAGCCATATGACATATTTGCACCAAAGTATTGGATTCCGTGTTCGTCCCGCAATTTCTCGATCTTCTTGACTATCCGATCCGGTGTTCCGAAGTAAGCTGTCGATTCCAAGAGCGACTCATACGTCGGCGGCTGTTCCGAGCGGGTGTTCCTCCATTGATCAAGGTCCATATAGATCTCGCTGCCTCCTGTGAGAGTCCGACGGAGGCCGTTGAGGTCATGCACCCATGTCATAGCGTGGCGGGGGTCTTCTTCCGCCTGCTGTTGGTCATCAGAAAGATACACCATGCGAAAGAAAGGCATCTGCTCCACCATCGGAGACTTGCCAGCGGCGGCGCAGCGTTCGTAGTAGGAGTGGACGATCTCCAGTGTGTCAGCGTCTGGTGTGCTGGGGCTGGTGAGAATCGGAAGGTTCCTCTCCACCGCCGCGTCGATGCTTGCCGGAGTTCTGGACACGGCCATGTAGAGCGGTGGATGCGGCTGTTGAACGGGCGATGGAGCGACGGTCAGATCGTCCACCTGATAGAACTTACCGTGATACGTGAAGCCGGACTGCGTCCACAGACCAATTATGATGTCCAGGATTTCGCCAAACTTCTCCGTGCGACTGTCGTAATCAACGCCAAAATTTCCGTACTCATAGACCACCTGCCCTCGACCGACTCCGAAATCAAGACGCCCACCGCTGAGAGCGTCCAACAGGGCCGTCTCTTCCGCCGCAAAAATCGGGTTGTGGAAGGTCAGAACGCTCACGGCTGTGCCGATGCGGATTTTCTTCGTTTTCGCAGCCACATACAACCCCATAGAGATTGCGTTGGGAACGATTCCGAATCGACAGAAGTGATGTTCGGCCAGCCACACGGCGTCGAATCCAAGCTCCTCAGCGTACTGTGCCTGTTCGACCGCCTCTCCGAGAATCCTGCTCTGTTCATGCTTGCTGTCCGTTGACCAGGACGGCAGGATAAACAATCCGAATTTCATGAGTGTCCAAGCTCCTGATTCATGAGACCGCCACCAGGAGGCACTAGCCTGCTGATGGCGGATTTACAATTGCTAGCATTTTGTGCAGACCACGAGACTGAGCGTCTGAAGGTCTAATCGTGACTGTGGTCGGCCTGTTCCCGGTGTTGTCTCAGCAAGTCTTTGCCGTAGTCATTACCGTTGGGGGTTCGCACGACTGTGTGAATGTGCTGGCGCATCGGGACGTCAGAATCCAGCGCGATGCCCGACTGATGATCGAATTCGATGAGGATTACCGGACTGTGTATCCGATAGTAAAATACGCTGTCCTCGTCGACGCTCCCCATCCAGGCGATGTAGGTTTCTGATAGGTGGCTCTTCACCTCGTCCATCTTGATTTGAGCGTGTCCAGAACGCATCCGATTGACATACGCGCCAATCAGACTCATGACCAGCGACTGCTGATTGCTGGACAGATCGTCGTACTTGAGGCCTTCGTGCTTCATCTCGAAATTGTCTCGGAACGCGGTTGTAAACACCTCGCTGGGCATGTCTTCGGAGATTACCATTTGCCGTTTTTGCTCGACCGACAGGCTCTGCGCCAGCGCCAGACCGGCCTGTTCCTCGGTCTCAAAGACACGCGTTCCGGCATATTTCCCGACATCGACAGCCACCGGTTCAGACCCCATAAACGCTGGAGTCATCACAACCTGGTCGCCCAGAACGAAGAAATTAATGATGAGGTGATGCCCGTCGATCTGCCAACCCCAGGGCTGGTCATCAGAGGGCGTCCCCATGATGCTCAGCCAGTACAACCACTCTCCGTACTCTTCGTTGCTGCCGGTAATCTCGCGAATAGCCTCGTTGAGCTTCATTGTGTTTCGGGCGGTCTCGAATCCCACAGGACTGAGGCTCTCTCTGAGCAGACCCATCGCCAGATCACGTTGAGAGGAACTCGCCGCATCCAAAAACGCGCCGTGGCGCATGAGGTACGGGTGGATGTTGCACCATCGTCGCCACTCTTCGCTATCAACCTCGAAGGTTGCATCCGCCTTCAACGCAGGGTCAAGGGAGACGAGGAAGGAATCGGCAGCCGTCTTGATGTCGCTCGTCGAGCTCCCAGTGTTCTGAATCGTGTACAGACCTGTCCGAACGGATCCGTCCGTTGTCACCCCTTTGAAAGCGTCTGCCAAATGAGACTCGGCAGTCTCAATTCGGGCCTTTATCCCATCAGGCACGGGCGACACAAGAGTGCGCCCGGACATCGGCGTCCGTCTTCTAAGCTTGAACTCCTGGGTTTGCAATGCCATCGGTGCGCCTCCTGGTCGCCGTTTGCTTCATGATATGGAAGTTCTCCCATCGCGCGTAATTTTACACTGGTTGTCCTCAGACTGCATTTCGGAATCCTTGACACGATGTTTCATGATGCTAGACTACGGCCAAACAGCCACAGCACGCTCGATTAGTCTGGCGAATATTAAGTCTCGGCGCTACTTGTTGGATCTACCGTTCGATATGAAGCAGAGCCACAATTCTGTGTAATCCAGTTAACAACTCAGTCTGTCTTCAACACAATTGAGGAGATGATTCATGGCCCGATTACCGATGGTCGCCCGCGATATGGTTCCGGAACAGTTTCGGGACGCCTTCGACCAACTGACCGCTGATTCTGGCGGAATGATTACCACAGGCCCCGGATCGATCACGATTAATAGCCCGGAGATGGCCCTACGTCGGGCACAGCTAACAGCTTATCTCAGGTTCGAGTCCACATTCTCAAAGCGAATCCAGGAACTGGCGATAATCTCTACAGCAAGAGCGATGGACTGCCAGTACGTCTGGAACGCCCACGCTCCTGCCGCTCGGCGAGAGGGCGTAAGCGACGCGCTAGTTGACGCAATTCGCGACAACGGGCCTCTGCCCTCTATGGCTCCCGACGAGGCGGCGGTCGTCGCTTTTTGCCGAGAGTTCTATACCAATCACATAGTCACTCAAGAAACATTCGACGCTGCGTTGGAGCAGTTCGGGACTCAACATCTAGTCGAACTGACAACCCTCATGGGCGGCTACGCGCAGATCGCATTCATCCTCAACGCCTTCGAGGCAGACCTGCCTGAAGAGCGAACAGAACCCGTCCTGCCCATCTAAATCATTTCAAGTCCCGTCAAAGAGAAGATCAAGGAGACGTTTCAATGGCAACCTCAGCCGGCGCAGGAACCCACACCTACGAGCTAATTCAGGACTGGGCCAAACTACCAGATGGCGAGACGTTCGGAGTCGTCTCCACCGTCGCGACCGACTCTCAGGACAGAGTTTACGTTCTCCAGCGCAAGGATCCTCCTGTGGTGGTGTTCGACAAGGACGGCAACTTCCTGAACTCGTGGGGCAACGGCAACATAAACTCGCCCCACGGCATGACCATTGCGAACGACGTCGTGTATATCACCGATAGAGACGACTCGGTTGCCATCAGTTTTACGCTCGAAGGCAGGCCCATCCAGATTCTGGGTGAGCGCGGTTTCCACTCTGACACCGGCCAGGACACCCCGGGAGCTCTTGTTCCCCGAGCCGCCGGTCCATTCAACTACCCGACCGAGATGGCCCCTGGCCCCAACGGTGACATCTATGTCTCCGACGGTTATAGGAATGCCCGCATTCATAGATTCTCCGTTGATGGGAACCTGATAAATTCCTGGGGCGAGCCTGGGAATGGCGGCCCCGGACAGTTCCAGTTGCCACATAGCCTTCTCATCGCCCCTGACGGCAAAGTCTATGTCTGCGACAGGGCCAACCGTCGAATCCAGATATTCTCTGCCGAAGGTGATTACTTCAGCATGTGGACCGGAATGGGTGGCCCAAACAACCTCGTAATAGACTCGAACGGCGTTTTTTATCTGGCCGAGCAGGAGGCAGACGGCGAAGGCCCAATGGTCAGCATTCGGGACGGCGACGGCTCAATAATGGCGCGGTGGGAGACCCGCCACGCTCACGGCCTGTGGGTCGATTCATCAGGCGACATCTACCTGGGCCTCACGACTAGCAAGAGCGTGGACAAGTGGGTCCGCAAAGGATAGCCGTCGCGAACACGCCTCGATTTAGTGAGGGTCACAGCGAATTTGGCGTCGAGGAAAACCATCATATATCAATTGAATTGAGAGAACGCTGGGGTCGACCCAGACAATTGCGGACAGAGGGACGAAATGACGCGAGTTTTTACGCCCCGAAGCGTTCGGACGAATAGTCGCTCGGCTTTTGCGACACGCCTGTCAGAAAGAAGGCCACAGTTCACAACACGTCACACTCCACAATCTGCGGTCTCTGGCGTTCAACCAGGCCCAACCAGCACCCCAAGGTCTATACTTGAGAGGGTGAGCGTCTTTTCGCCTTCGGTGGAATCGAAAGTTCCAATCCAAGCAGATTCTAGCTCGAAGCCAACGCAAACCGACGGCTTGAAACTCTCGCAGCACGTGACAGGTTCAAATGAACCTCGGTTCGGCGATAACCTCTCAAATACACTGAGACGCAACCTTGAGAATGCGTCAGGCATAGGCCTGTCGCACGTAAAAGTATTCCGCAATTCACCTGAGCCAGCGCGGATAGGCGCTCGCGCATACACGCAACAAGACCGAATCCACCTCGGACCGGGACAGGACGGTTCTCTTCCCCACGAGGCATGGC
>DCAW01000044.1:0-11004 GCA_002313895.1 Dehalococcoidia bacterium UBA1123 | reverse complement strand
CGACTGTCGTGCGAGACCCAGATCTGGAGTCTGAAGCCGATAGTGTCGTAACCTCGCAAATCCTCCGTTTTGCGGCTGCCAGAACCTGACGCGGCTGCGCTCAGTTGTCGCTTTCCGGTGGCAGATTCCCAGGTCATTCAGGGGGTGCTTACAAACAATGACGATGACGGCCAAGTTTTCAACGATCGCAACGATGATTTCAAGATCGATTCAGACGATGAGAGGGAAGATGAAAATACACAAGGGGAATTGGGTCGAAGACGTAAGTTTGACAATGACCCTCCAAACCTCTGAATCTTGAGCAAGTTCGACGACAAAGGGAACGCAAACCCAACATATGTTAGAGACTCGCTCCTCGGATCGCAGAAGTAGGAGGCTCGCAAAACCGTAAAAGCCGCTCTAAAAGAGTTCGGTGAAACCCAGGATGAGACCAAGGCTGAAAATTATTGGAAACAAACTCGCAAGCGCAGAAGGAAAAGCCTGGATAAGGAAAAGGCGCACAATAACTAATGACGCTCTTAAACGCAATAGCCCGAATACCAGGCAGCGTGGTATGTCGGCTGGTATTCGGATCAAGCGTGTAAGTAATCGCGGCGAAAATGGTTCGCACAACCGGAGCGTCCCATCTTGCCAGGTTCGGAGTATTATGAGGACTCTCCGAATCCGGTGGTGGCGCGTGATTACGAGAATTAAGGCGGCCTGCGCCAACCTGCTCAACCCAGTTGTCAGGGAGCAATCCTGTCACTGATTTTCATTCTGATGACCGTGTAATTATTGCCGTTTCAAACGGAAGAATGACTAGAGTCGAGCAAGACCGTGCCTTTGGATACTGTGTTTGGCAAATGATCAGGAGTTCGACGTTCCCATGCAGTTTGGCGTATTCGACCATATAGAACCCGTCCCCAACCAGCCGCTTGACCAGATCTACCGAGAGCGCTTGGTCCAGATAGAACGTCTCGAATCAGCAGGTTTTTACGCCTACCATCTGGCCGAGCACCACACGCCGGCAGTCCACAGCCTCGCCCCATCGCAGAACGTATTTCTGGCCGCTGTGTCAGAGCGCACTTCGACTCTGCGGTTCGGCCCCTGCGTTTACGTCCTTCCTCTCCACCATCCGGTGCGGCTCATAGAGGAAATCAGCATGTTGGACAACCTGAGCGGCGGTCGTATGGAGATCGGCGTTGGGCGTGGCGGCGTGCTGGAGGCCCACTTCTGGGGGCAGGAAACGGACGTCGAGATCAACCAGGCCCGATACCTTGAAACACTGGAAATAGTAAAAGAAGGCCTGACTCACGACGCGCTGACCTACGAAGGAGAGTTCTACAACTTCGACGAGCTACCAATGAGGCTGCGGCCAAAGCAGTCGCCCTACCCGCCCATGTGGTATATGCGAAACGTCGAGACAGCGGCGATAAACGGGATGAACACTGTGGTTGTGGGATCGATGGACGGCTTCGCCGCGAACGTTCAGCGGTACCGCAAGTTGTGGGACGAACACCAGGGAGTCGGATCACTGACACTCCAGGGAACTGTGCCCAAGATAGGGTTGGTCGTCCACATGCTGTTGGCCGAGACAGACGAACAGGCAATCGAGGATGCTACCCCAGCTTGGGACGTGTACCGATGGAACCTCGCTGCCCCTCGACGGTTGGAGGCGGAAAAACGAGGTCTGGAGCAGTTCCTTGGAGAGAACGCAAACCCGCGACCTGCGAACCTCCCTCCTCGTGAGGCCAGAAGAGACCTGGACGCGACGCTCTCTGAAGGGGCACGCAAGGACGGATCAAGGCCGACGCGGTCAGGTCACGGCGGCGTCGGGGCGGGCTTCGGAGTCCTAGCAGGCTCACCCGAATCGGTGCGCGCGTACATGGACGAGTACGTGGCGACCGGAGCAAACTATCTGGTCTGCTCGTTCCAATGGGGAAGTCTATCGCACCAACAGGCGATGCGATCAATAGACCTGTTCGCTACCGAGGTGATGCCTCACTACACCGACTGACGTCTGACTCAAACCATTCTGAAATACGGCAGGTAATCATGGCAAAAATAGTTCTCGCCGCCGGAGTGCCCCACCCTCCCAGATTGGTCAAGGAGATTGAGGACTCCCAAGAACCGCTGAAATCCGAAGCGATGTTCAGACAGGTGCGCCAGCACGTCGAGAAGGCGGAACCGGATGTGATTATCGAGGTGGACTCTGACCACTTCGTGAACTTCTTCTATAACAACGTGCCCGCATTCTGTCTCGGGCTGGCCGAGGAGTCCGAAGGCCCTCAGGAAATCTGGTGCCCTATGCCTCAGTACACCGTCAAGGGCCACGTGCCGATGGCGCAGGACCTGTTGAGCTACGGTATCGGTTCCAACTTCGACCTCGCCGCCGCCCACGAGTTGCGGCTGGATCACTCGATATGATTCCTCTGCACTTCCTAAATCCAGGCATGGAGATTCCGGTGATGCCGCTGTACGTCAACGGATTCGCGGCTCCCCTGCCCAACGCGCCCAGATGTTTCTCTCTGGGTCAGATGATACGAGGATTCGTTGAGCAGTGGGGAGGGAATGAGCGAATAGCGATTATCGCCAGCGGCGCCTTTGCTCAGGACGTTGGCGGCCCCCTGAGAGGTTGGATCGACGAGGAGTGGGTGGACACGGTTTCCGGCTTGCTGGAGGAGGGCAAATACGAAACGTTGGCCGGACGCGCCACCGCAGAGCGCATGGCTGCGGCTGGGAATAACAGCAGTGAACTGCTCAACTGGATAACTCTGACAGGAGCCGTGGGCGACACCCGTCCTCTGTTCGTCGAGACCGACAACGGCAGCGCCTACGGAGTCTGGGAGCTTGATAAATGAGCGTCTATCTCGTCAACAAAATTTTGTACATGACCGACAACGACGCCGATTTCCGAAAGCGTATGCGAGACAATGCAGAAGAGACGGTAAAGAGCTTCCCGATGTCTGGCGAGGAGATCGAAGCTCTAATAACCGGCGACGTTGGTGCCCTCTATCGGATGGGCGTCCATACTTTCTTCCTGAATCACCTGGGCCGCTACAACCTGTTTGGCGTCACAAGAGAGAATTACCTCGAACGCATCCGAAATGGCATGGACTACGACCCTAGATTCGATCAGGGCGAAATGCCGGTGCAGTACGTTCCTGAAGAGAAGTAACGTTGTGTATCTGGTGATGCACGTTACACGAAATCAGGCATCACCTCCAAAGTGAACAATTGGAGAGAGCGGGATGCTTCCTCGTGAGTGACATCGCCCCATTGGAAGGAGCCTACGAAGTAGTTGCATCCGCTCTCTTCAACATAAGAGGCGATGTACTCTTTAATTGTTCGAGGAGACCCGACCAGGACTTGCTCTTGACCGACGGCTTCGTCGAACGTCGCATCCCAGGGAAATTGTCGATTTGGATTCGCGCCCACTACCATATCCGTCGGGCGGCGGGACTTTCCTCCTGGCAGCGGTTTTACGAAGTTGTCACGATAGACCTCATAAGCAGGTCTCGCTCGCCTTTGAGCCTCCTCATCTGTCTCGGCGATGAACACTCTTTTGGATGCGCCATAGAGCGGGTCTGCGACATGGGGGAGCGCAGGATCGTTGGTCTCAGTCTGCCGCTCCCAGACCTCTTTGTATCGGGCCATCGTGCTTGGCAGACTGGCAAGCGTTCCGGCGCCGATGAAGTTAGCCCCGAACTCGGCGGCGTTAACGGGGTTGCCTGCGTACCAAAAAGGCGGATGAGGAGTCTGTTTGGGCTTCATCTCCATCCACAGGTCTTTAAACTCGTAATGCTTGCCTTTGAAGTTCAGGAAATCCTGCGTCAGGCCTTTCATCAGAATCTGAAACGTTTCGTCAAACAGTGAGTGCGTCTGTTCCGGGTCGGTTCCCCACATGCTCAACTCGTCACCCACCGGCGCTCCCCGACCTATTCCGATCTGGTAACGGCCACCGCTGAGATTGTCCAGCATGCAGATTTCTTCTACAAGCCGGACAGGATGGTACAGCGGCAAGACGTACACCAAAGGCCCAAAACGCAGCTTTTCAGTTCTGGCCGCAACCGCAGCCAGATATGGAGCCTGACTTGGGATCATTGACAGCGGCGAATGGTGATGCTCGGCAACGTGGTACCCGTAAATTTCGCCCTTGTCAGCCTGAGCGAGTAAGTCTAGCCGCTCGCTGTACTGCTGATCCAGTGGGATATTCCTTAACCGCTCGACATGGTCGAAAATTCCGAATTTCATGGCTCTTCCGTTGCTCCGAGAACGTCTAACCTCTGACACCCCGTTTTTCCAATGTGTCTTCGTTCAACTCCAAGCCCCATCCAGGACGGTCGAGAAGCGTCATCTGGCTATTGACGATCTCAGGACGGACACTGAACAGTTCCGCCCAGATGGGGTCACGGGCGGCGCTTGGGAAAGTTTCGAGAATCTCGCCGTTGGGCAACGCGGCCATTACGTGACCGTGCACTTGCGGGTCGTGGTGGAGGGCGAGGTTGACGTTTTGAGCAGCGCACATGCCGGCGATCTTTAGTACCTCGGTGATGCCTGCCGAGCGGGTGCAATCGAACTGCATTATCTTGATCCCGCCACGCGTCAGGAGGTCACGAGCGTCCCAGCGTGTCAGCGCCTGCTCTCCCGACGCGATAGGGATTGTTGTCGCGTCGGCTACCTGACGCAGGCCCTCGATTCGATCGTACCAGTGGACGGGTTCCTCCAGCCATCTAATGTCCAGAGGCTCCAGCAGGCGGGCCGCCCGGATGGCCGTGCGGACGTCGTAGCCCTCGTTCACATCCACCATTATGTCGATGTCAGGCCCAACCGCCTCCCGGACCGCTGTCACGCGGTCCACATCCTCCTCCACAGAAACACCGCCAATCTTGAGCTTGATTGCGTTGTATCCCGTCTCGACGTAACTTTTGCACTCAGCTGTCAGGTCGTCGATGGTCTTGCCGTCTTGATAGTATCCGCCGGTGACGTAGCAAGGGACAGTGTTGCGATAGCCGCCCAACAGACGCCAGACAGGCATATTGGCGGCCTTGCCTTTGATGTCCCAAAGCGCGATGTCCACCGCCGCCATCGCCGCTAGAATCTGTTGCCGCGTCGCGCCAATCTGAGACCAGCCTTTCTGGTAGGTAAGGCCAAACATCTTGCTCCAAAGTCGCTCGTTGTCGAGTGGATTCTCTCCGATTAACAGAGGCTTCAGGATGTCCGTGACCGTTGAACCTGCGCCGGAGATGTGAGCGACACCAGTGTTGTCGATGTAGTGCATCGAGCCACCGTGGGCCTCGCCAATACCGATTATGCCCTCGTCAGTATGAACCAGCACAACCAGCTCGCTGACCTGACCTATCCGGTTCAGTGAAGTCCAGAACGAGTTCTCAAAAGGCGGCCAAGAGACTACGATAGGCTCAACATCAGTGATCTTCATTCAGTTGTTCCTCCTCGGTTTGAGTGGTCAAGGATTCAGGCTGTGGACACACCGGTCTAAGGCTCAGTTTTTGAATATTGCGCTGAATATGACGGCGTTCGCCGATTGGCAATTGCTTGCGTCAAATGGGCATGCCAAGCGTGAAACATTGGGCGGTGGGAGCGAGTGTAACAACGCTGTCGAATGAGGTCAATTCTGTGTTGGCGAACTGACGGCGCAACAGATATCTAGCGAGAAGAAAGGCGCATCATGAAAATAATTGTCACCGGGGGATCTGGACGCGCGGGCCGGTTCATAATCCAGGAGATGGTCAGCCATGGTTACGACGTCGTGAACGCCGACATAACGTCCGGCCCAGACCAGGGAGCGAGGTTCGTCGCGGTCGATGTCATAGACTTCGGCCAGGTGGTGACGGTGACTAAGGGCGCGGCCGCGATCATCCACATGGCTGCGATACCCAATCCGCTAATGGCGCCGGAGCACGAGGTTTTTCGGGTCAACATGGTCTCCAACTGGAACGTTCTGGAGGCGGCTGAGATTCACGACATTCCGAAATTGGCGTTGGCGTCATCGGTGAACGCCATCGGCGCCGTGTTCTCCAAAGCTCCGGGCCCCGGGGTATTTTCCCATTGACGAACAGCACCCGACACGCGTAGAGGACGGTTACGCTCAGAGCAAATGGCTAGGCGAGGAGATGGCGAACAATTTTTTGCCGGCTTCGTGAAGGCCAGATCGCCAGCATGCGCTTCCATGCTCTGATGGATGACGAGACCCAGCGCAAACGCCGGGAAGTTCCTGTCACTAACCCGACAGGCAAATCTTCGATGGATTTCTTGGTGATGGACCGACCTCCAAGACGCCACTAGGGCGTGCCGTCTTGCTATCGAGAAAGACTGGCGTGGTCACGAAGTGTTCTTCATCAACGGCGATGAGACCAAGCTTTCCATCCCCACGCTTGAGGCCATCGTGCGCGTGTGTCCCGGCGTCCCTCTTAGGAAACCTCTCGACGGGTTTGCCAGTGTCCTCGACACGTCCAATGCCGAAAGGATCATGGGCTGGGTCCACGAGACCCAATGGGTCAGGAAGGGCTAGCTGCTAACCCAAAGGAGTTATCAGCACCCACATGGGGCCTGCTCCGACATCATATGTCTCGATGTGGTCCAAGTTGCCTTCGGCCCGATTGATTCGATACGCAGCCAGACGTCCAGACTCCAGACCCGCCGCATACAAGAATGTTCCGCTTGGATCGAGACTGAATGCTCTGGGTACCGCCTCAGTGAGGACGATTGCGGTTCTCTCCAGTCGGCCTGTCAACGAGTCCACAGCGAAACAGGCCATGCTGTTGTGCCCTCTATTGGGAGCGAACAGGAAGTCTCCGGTCGATGACATATGAATCTGGGCGCAACTGTTCCGGCCCTCGTAGTCATCGGGCAGGGTCGAGAGAGTCTGGAAAGCGCTGAGCGTCCCGTTGCCAGAATCAAGGTTGTAGGCTGTAACGCTTGATGCCTGCTCATTAGAGAAATAAAGAATGTCCTTAGTCGGATGGAAGCAATAATGACGCGGCCCGGCCTCGGGTTCTTGAGCGACTGTTGGAGGGTTATTTGGCGTGATGTGACCCGAGGCCTCATCGAACCGGAATTGAAAAATAAGATTCGGCCCGTTGCCTCCAGCGATGTGAGGCACGAATGCGAATCGGTTTGATGGATCGGTCTGCATGCAGTGAGCGCCCGTCCCCGTCGCCCGCCATTCGACCGGCGGAGCGACCGCGGTTCCCGAATCGTCGATGCTATGCACCGCCGCCCTGCCTGCCGAATAGTACGCCGACAGTAGATATTTCCCAGTTTTGTCGGTCGATATGTAACAGGGGTCAGACTCCAACGGAACCGTTCCCACCATCGACAGGTCGCCAGAGTTCTGGTCAACCTCGAAGGTGGAAATTTCTTTGATGTCTCGACGCCCAACGTATAGACGCGACCTGTCAGGGTTTATGGCTAATGGCGCGGGACGTCCCGTGACCTGCGCCTCGCCCGTTGATTCGAGTCTCCCGGAATCCGGGTCCACATCGAACAACGCAATTTTGTCCTCTTCGGAAATTGTGACGTACATCTTCAAATGCATGAAAGCGCCTTTTTGATTGAAAGTTAGTCTCGCTGCAATAGCTCGATCCGCACATTCTCAGGGGCCACGATGTAGGTGATTATCAAACCAGGGCGAAGTTTCCGGGGTTCCATCGTGAACTCGGCCCCCTTCTCCGTCAACTCGGCGACCGCGGCGTCCATGTTCTCCACCCGCAATCCAAAGTGATCGAGACCAAGACTGACCTCGGTGCCTGCTCCCGGCGCTGGCGCGTCAGTGGCAACCCGCATTATGAACACGGTCAGACCATTGATATCGAGGTCGACTCTCGGCGATCCATCGGGCTGAGTCGACTCAATTATCTTCGCGCCGAACATCTTCTCGTACCACTGGGCCGTCGCCATCGGGTCTTGGCTTCGGATGTGGATATGGTCGTAGGTGTAATTGGGCATAGGTTCCTCCAGTTATTTTAGTTCGAGAATTATTCGTGGGGCAATGGCTTCGATACCAGCCCTTTGATTCGGTCCATCATGTCGCTCTGGTCGTATCCTCGCAGAAGGTTGATTCGATTGCGGTTCGGGTCTCCGCCGTGCCAATACTCGTAGACTTCTTGCCTCATCCCGAACGACGAAACGGCGAGGTCATGGGCCAGACGATAGAGGCGCGACTTGTACTCGACGTCAACGTCCTTGCCCCTCATGTACCTGTCTAGGAAGGGTCGAAGCTCGGGGTTTGCAAGGTCGTTTTCGCTGGGCTGCATAATCATACCGGAGCCGGAAACCTCCCGAAGCAGTTGCACCATCCGCGCCGAGG
Organism: Dehalococcoidia bacterium UBA1123; assembly: GCA_002313895.1. GTDB lineage: Bacteria > Chloroflexota > Dehalococcoidia > Lucifugimonadales > UBA1123 > UBA1123. The sequence continues at coordinate 2,696 of DCAW01000044.1, read as the reverse complement.
TTTGGGAGAAATAGATGTTCATTCCCGACATTGACCCCAGCGCCATCAGACCTCCGTCGGTCTTGTGCGCCGTGTGTTCGAGGCCGTCCATCGCGTGGCTCCACATCTCGGTGTATGTGACCATCTCGCCCAGTTTCGCGGCCACTTCGCGGTACTCGATGACTCCGATGGCCTCGGCGATCATCGTGGCCACAGCCGTCATCAGCTTCATCCGTTCGTGGATTCGGCACAGGTTCGCCCAGCCCAGGAAATTGAGGTCGCTGGAATATCTCTGGAGTATCGGCGACGAGTCGTAGAGTGAAAACAGCCTGTACCAGGGGACCAACACGTTGTCAAAAAACAACATGCTGTCCTGCTCGTCGTACAGCAAACCCAGCGGATGGCCGAAACCTCCGGGCCACCGAGACACAGGCTCTCGACACAGCATCTTGAGTCCGGGAGAGTTGGTCGGGATGGAGAACGCCAATACGAACTGCGGGTCGGCGCGACGAACGAATGTCGCCGACAACGACACATAGGTCTCATTCGTGATCGGAGCCGCCGTCGCTAGCTGCTTGGCGCCTCGGACGATTACCCCTTCCTTTGTTTCCTCAACGACATGAAGCGCAACCGGCTCTTCTTCGATTTCTCGTTGTTCGTTCTGAGGCTGTTCGCTGCGATTGACCTGCGGGTCGCCCAGGGCGTGAGTTAGGAACAGGTCGTTTTCGGCGCAATAATTGTAGTAGTTAACGATGTTCTCGCCGAAATCGCAGTTGGGGTTTTCGACTGAACTCAAAGCGTCACGGGCGTCATACAAGGATGTCATATAGGGTGCAAGGATGTCTGGCCCCCGACCCAACTGTCCCCAGCACTGCTCGTTCCAGATTTCGCTGTTACGCCGCTTCTTTCGGAGATCATCGACGGACACTGGCAGTTTCCAAGAGATGCTGCAACGATTGCCAGTGGCCTCAGAGACGTAAGTCATCTGCTCTCGGTACTCGTCAGTGTGCTGGAGGTCATAAATCCGAGCCAACTCGTGGATCATGCCTGTGAACGCCGGATGCGTGGTGATATCTTGAATCTTTTCGCCGTCCAGCCAAACCTCTCGGCCGTCTCTCAAACTCTGGATATACCGAGTGCCAGTCAATGCGCCCAAACTTGATGTGGTGTCCAGCGCCATATCCCTGTCCTGATGTTCTGTCCCACGGGAGATTTCGACGTGCCCATGTCAATTGTGCATACCATAAGGGCAACGCCACCGCTTCGCAACTTCGGACAGATCGCGAAGGTTGTGGTTATCGACGAATCAGGGCGCTACACTAGCGCAATGCAGATTTGGAAGACGGGATACCGGTAAACTCTCAAGGAGCAGACATATGTTTGGAGAATCTAACGGAACGGTCACAGGCCCGCTTAAGGGAGTCAAAGTGCTGGACTGGACCATGTGGCAGTTCGGGCCGGTGGCCTCGTCGATGCTGGGAGACATGGGCGCCGATGTAATCAAGATTGAAGCGCTGGACGGCGATGTCGGGCGCAATGTTTCCAGCCTAGAATCGGCAAAGGCGGGCATGTCCGGCGGCAGGAACGCCTACTTCGAGACGTGCAATAGAAACAAGCGGGGCCTTGCCGTGAACCTCAAAACTGCCGAGGGCCGAAAGGTCCTCCACAAGCTGGTGGAAACCGCCGACGTGGTGGTTCAAAATTTCCGCCAAGGGGTGGCCGAACGGCTTGAGATGGACTACGAGACGTTGAAGAAAATAAATCCCAAGATCGTCTACGCTTCGGCATCTGGATTCGGCCCTGAAGGCCCGGACTCAGGGCAGGGGTCGCTGGACGCCTGCGGACAGGCCCGCGCCGGCCTCATGATGTCCGCAACGCCTCCGTGGGCAAAGCATCCCATCTCCATCAGGGGCGCTCCTTCCGACCAGATTGGCGGAATCACGCTCTGCCTGGGCATAGTGTCCGCTCTGTGGGCGCGAGAGAGTCAGGGTGTCGGCCAGAAGGTCGAAGTCTCCCACATGAGCAGCACCATGTTCCTCCAGGGCCTTGCTGTCGGCATGGACTTGCTGATCGGCCAGCACATGCCTTCGCTGGATCGTGACAGCATCAGAAACTTCATGTACAACATCTACCTGTGCAAGGACGATAGCTGGTTGAGGATATCCAATCCTCAACCCCAGCGATACTGGAAGCCATTCGTCGAGGCGATGGGCCTCACGGAAACTCTCGCGGACTCAGACTTCGAGGGCGCAGACACCGGTGCCGGAGGCTCGCCTGAGCTTTTGAAGCTGATCGAAGACACCTTCGCGACCAAGACCTTTGAGGAATGGGACGCTATCTTCCGCACCTACGGGTTCATCTACGCCAAGATTCAGTCCATCGAGGAGTTGAAGGACGACCCGCAGGTCATCGCCAACGACTACATCACCCACTTCGATCATCCAGACCTCGGAGACATCAGAGTGTGTAACTTCCCGGTCGCCTTCAGCGAGACAGCGACCAGCATCCGCAGGGGCGCGCCGGAACTGGGCCAGGACACCGAGGCAATTCTGATAGACGAACTCGGCTACGACTGGGACGACATCGGCAAGCTGCAGGAAGCCGGGGCGATACTTTAGGTATCATGAATTCAGGATAACGCAGGCGGCCCACCCGTTCTCACAGGTGGGCCGCTTCTTCATTCTTAACCTTCAACTTTCAGTTTGAGGGCTGATGGT
>DCAW01000016.1 GCA_002313895.1 Dehalococcoidia bacterium UBA1123 | reverse complement strand
TCAGTTTGAATCACGGCGATGAGGCTGCCCTGAGCAATTTTATCGCCGACGTTAACGGCCATTTCAGTCACAGTGCCAGCAAAAGGTGCTGGTAGGTCCATCGTTGCCTTGTCGCTTTCAAGGGTGATTAGCGGTGTTTCTTTTTCGATCACATCCCCAGCTTCAACCAGGACTTCAATCACATCGACTGAATCAAAGTCACCGATATCCGGCAGCAGAATTTGCTCAGAAGTACTCATGAAGACTCATATCGTGGTGGGATCAGGCTTGGCCGAATCCAGCGAGTATTGTTTGATGGCATCAGACACAGTCGATGCAGGGACTTGGCCTTCGTCCGCCAGCGCCTTGAGCGCGGTCAATGCAATGTACCAGCGATTAACCTCAAAGAACTGGCGTAATTGGGCGCGAGTGCCGCTGCGACCAAAACCGTCCGTGCCCAGCACTACGTAACGAGCCGGCACAAACTCTCGAATCTGATCGGCGTAACTGCGCACGTAGTCGGTTGCAGCAATGACCGGAGCATCATCGTTTTCTAGACACTGGGTAACATAGGCGTTCTTTGCAGGACCTTCAGGATGATGGCGATTATGCCGGCTGGCGGCACGACCATCACGCGTTAGTTCATTGAAACTGGTTACGCTCCAAATGTCCGATTGAACTCCATAATCGCGCATCAGCAATTCGCCTGCCGCCAGTGCCTCGTTCAGTATGGTGCCGCTTCCGATGAGTCGGACTCGGGGAGTCGCCTTACGAGCGCGGCGTGCTTTTTTCAGCAAGTACAGGCCCTTGAGAATGCCCGCTTCAGCACCTTCGGGCATCGGTGGGTGAACATAATTTTCGTTCATGACCGTAATGTAATAGTAGATGTTTTCCTTTTCACCAAACATACGGCGAAGCCCATCTTGCACAATCACTGCCAGTTCGTAGGAAAAAGCGGGGTCGTACGAAATGCAGTTCGGAATCACCGAAGCCAGCAGCTGACTATGTCCATCTTGGTGCTGCAGTCCTTCCCCGGCCAAAGTGGTTCGTCCGGCGGTACCCCCAATTAGAAAGCCCCGCGCCTGGATATCGCCAGCTGCCCAGGCCAGATCACCGACCCGCTGCAGGCCAAACATTGAATAAAAGACATAGAAGGGCACCATGGCTACTCCATGGTTGGCGTAGGCAGTGGCAGCGGCGATCCACGACGACATGGCGCCGGCCTCGTTGATCCCCTCCTGCAGAACCTGGCCCTGTTGGTCCTCGCGGTAATACATCAGTTGATCGGCATCTTCGGGCTCATACAATTGACCGAAAGGAGAGTAGATCCCCAACTGGCGGAACATGCCTTCCATACCGAAGGTCCGAGATTCGTCTGGAACGATGGGTACGATACGGTCTTTGATCTTTGAGTCGCGCACCAGGCTTGTCAATATTCGAACGAACGCCATTGTGGTTGAGATCTCGCGCTCGCCCGTTCCATCCAGAAGGCTCTGGAATGCATCCAGCGGTGGAATGGGCAATGGCGGAGCAATGTCGCGGCGCGCCGGAAGATATCCGCCCAGTTCACGGCGGCGTTCTTGTAGATACTGTATCTCTGGACTGTCCTCGCTCGGCCGGTAAAACGGTGCGGACACCACCTCTTCGTCTGACAAGGGAATGTTGAATCGATCCCGAAATGCAATCAGAGCGTCTTCGGCCATCTTTTTTTGCTGGTGGGTGGTGTTCTGACCTTCACCGGACTCACCCATTCCGTAGCCCTTCACCGTCTTTGCCAGTATCACCGTCGGTTGGCCGGGGTGTGACACCGCTTCGGTGTAGGCGGCATAAACTTTGTGTGGATCATGTCCTCCGCGGTTGAGTCGCCAGACATCCTCGTCAGTCATGTTGGCTACCATTGCCAGTAACTCGGGATGTTTGCCAAAAAAGTGTTCGCGAACGAAGGCGCCGTCCTTGGATTTGAAGGCCTGGTATTCGCCATCAATCGCTTCGTCCATGCGCGCTTTGAGGAGGCCGTTGGTATCGCGCATGAGAAGTGGATCCCAGTACGATCCCCATATCACCTTGATCACGTTCCAGCCGGCACCGCGGAACTCACCTTCGAGTTCCTGGATAATTTTTCCGTTTCCCCGCACTGGACCATCCAGCCGTTGAAGATTGCAGTTGACGACGAAGATTAAATTGTCCAGTCCTTCCCGGCCGGCGAGGCCGATCGCACCCATGGATTCAGGTTCATCCATTTCGCCATCACCGATGAAGGCCCATACCTTCCGTTGGCTGGTGTCAGCAAACCCGCGGTGATGGAAATAACGGAGAAAACGAGCCTGGTAAATAGCCTGTATCGGCCCGAGACCCATTGACACAGTTGGAAACTGCCAGAAATCGGGCATTAACCACGGATGAGGATAGGAGGACAGGCCTTCGCCGCCCACCTCCTGGCGAAAGTGTTCCAGCTGTGATTCGCTGAGCCTTCCCTCGAGATAAGCGCGGGCGTAGATACCGGGAGCGGAGTGGCCTTGGAAAAAAATTAGATCACCACCGTGAGCCTCTGAGGGCGCATGCCAAAAATGATTGAATCCCACGTCGTACAAGGTGGCGGCGGAGGCAAAACTTGCAATGTGCCCGCCCAATTCCGAACTGGTCCGATTGGCACGAACAACCATAGCGAGTGCGTTCCACCGAATCAGGGAGCGGATTCGCCACTCAAGCGAGGCATCACCGGGAGATATCTGTTCACTGGATACAGGAATCGTGTTGACGTAGGTCGTATGGGGGCGGTAGGGAATTTGCATTCCCGCGCGCCTGGCGTAATCGATTAATTCCTCGATTAGAAAGTGGGCGCGTTCGTCGCCATCGATGGCGAGCACCGCCGCGAGTGCATCGATCCACTCCCGAGTTTCAACGGGGTCGAGGTCGTTCGCTTTGGCGCGAGGGTCCATTATTCGGTTTCCAGATTTCAGAAAATAGCCCGTCGCCGTGTCGAGAAAGGTTTTCGACAAGACCGGTTAACGAGATGATACCGCTTATGGCGACGCGGATTCCCCGTTGTTGAAGCGCTGGTCGGACCGTACTGGCGCGCACGGCGCATTCGTTGGGGTGAATCGAATCCCCTCAGATATCAGGGTTTCTAAATACTACAATCGTTCCCTTTAAATACGCGCTTTAATCCTAGATAGTTGACGAGTTAATGTCCCAGATTGCGCCGCATGGCGGAGCGCTCATCAAGTCGCGTGGAAGATACCGCCTGTTACGGCGCTCAATCGGAGCATCGAAGCAACATGCGATGCGCGGGCTTCGCGAGTTGAACTCCCTGACTTGAGCGGCATCAGTCATTCTTACGGGGTCTTCAAAGGTGGCAGGATCTCCCGTGCATACGACTGCCATGGAGTCACTCGATGCAGAGGTACTTAAGTTCTGCAGACCAACGCATTGATTGGGTGCAATCGATAGTGCGTTAGCGCGGCCCACTCTGTACGGACACGGTTGAGTCTGGTTTGTTTGCGTGGAGTAGTTTGGCGAGAAATTGCCCGGTGTGTGACTGCTCATGGGCGGCTACTACTTCCGGCGGACCGGCGACCACCAGCCGACCGCCGCGATGACCTCCTTCGGGGCCAAGGTCAATAATCCAGTCTGCCGTTTTGATTACGTGGAGATTATGTTCGATGACAACGACCGTGTTGCCTTGATCTCGCAGCCGGTGAAGCACGCTGAGCAATTGTCGTACATCATGAAAGTGCAGGCCGGTGGTGGGTTCGTCCAGCACGTAAAGCGTGCGGCCGGTGTCTCGCTTCGAAAGTTCCCGCGACAACTTAATGCGTTGTGCTTCGCCACCTGAAAGCGTAGTGGCGCTTTGTCCAAGTTGGACGTAGCCAAGACCCACATCAATGAGTGTATCGAGTTTTCGACGAATGACCGGGATCGCCTCAAAGAAGACGACCGCTTCTGACACTGTCATCGAAAGCACTTCACTGATGTTGCGCCCGCTATAACGGATATCCAACGTTTCACGGTTGTACCGGGCGCTGTTACAGACGTCGCAGCCGACGTAGATGTCAGGAAGAAAATGCATTTCCACCTTAATTAGTCCATCGCCCTGACAGGCTTCGCAGCGTCCGCCACGGACATTGAATGAGAATCGACCGGGTTTATAGCCACGGGCCCGAGACTCGGGCACTGCCGCAAACAATTCCCGAATCGGAGTAAATAGCCCGGTATAGGTGGCTGGGTTGGAGCGGGGCGTTCGGCCGATCGGTTTCTGGTCGATTTCGATCACCTTGTCGATCTGCTCTAGCCCTTTTATCTTTTTGTGTGGCGCCGGACGCAGGCGGCTATTGTTCAGTTTGTGCGCGGCAGCAGGGTACAGCGTGCCGTTGACCAACGTTGATTTGCCTGAGCCCGAGACCCCGGTGACACAAATGAAGAGACCGATAGGGAAATCAACGTCGATGGAGTCAAGATTATTTCCTCGTGCCCCTTTGATAGACAGCAATTTCTTTTTGTCCGCTGGGGTCCGTTCATGAGGCACTTTTATTGAACGCCGGCCACTTAAATATTGGCCCGTTAGTGATGCCGGATTCTTGCGAATCGTATCGGGTGGGCCTTGTGCTACGACCTGACCGCCATCGGCGCCGGCACCGGGTCCAAGATCAACCACGTGATCAGCATTCAGTATGGCTTCTTCATCGTGTTCAACGACGATGATTGTGTTACCGAGGTCCCGAAGATGGAATAAGGTTTCCATCAGCCGACCGTTGTCGCGTTGGTGAAGTCCGATCGATGGTTCATCCAGGATATACATGACGCCAACAAGGCCCGAGCCTATCTGAGAGGCCAGTCGAATACGCTGTCCCTCTCCACCAGACAGGCTTTCTGTCGCCCGATCCAGGGAGAGGTATTCCAGACCGACGTTGCAAAGAAAGCGTAGGCGGTTACTGATCTCTTTAATGATGGGTGCTGCAATTTCGCCATGGCGGCCCGATAGGCTGATGGTCGCAAAAAAAGACAATGACTCCTCTACCGGAAGGGTAGTGATACTGTCTATCGGGCGTTCCGCCACAAATACGTGGCGAGCCTCCGCCCGGAGGCGACTGCCTGAACAGGATTCGCAGGTCTGGTTTGTCAGGTAGCGACCGAGATCTTCGCGCAGCGTTGTCGACTCTGATTCATGGTAACGGCGCTGCATATTGGGTAGTACGCCTTCAAATGTATGTGTCCGTCGACGAGAGCGGCGACCGTGTGATCGTAAGTACTTGAATTCGATGCGCTCACTACCGCTACCGTTAAGAATGGTGTTGCGCACGTTTGCAGGTAGCTGATCAAAGGGTTTTTCGATATCAAAACCGTAATGCTCAGCTAAACAATTAA
>DCAW01000084.1:664-4266 GCA_002313895.1 Dehalococcoidia bacterium UBA1123 | reverse complement strand
ATCGAAGTAGGCTTGAGCAAGCATCTCGATGGCTTTCGGGTCTCTTGGCGACTCATACGGCCACTGTGGGACGGGAGGTTCATCCGCCACGAAAAAGTGGTACATATGCCTGGCGATGAATCGCCCGGTCGCCGGTTGTCGGCAAATGATGTCCAGTATGTCCTCGCCGTTGAAACGGCCGGTCTCGCCTAGGAACGTCTTCTCTCCGTCGTCATGATCTTCGCTGTGGTATTCATACCGCCACGCGATTTTGCCATACGGCCAGATGGAGTTTCTGACGGCGAGTTGCTTGGTGTACTCGGTGTTTGCCACACTCCAGCCTGTAAACGCTCGCGATGCCTCTTTGACGTCTTCCTCGGTGTAGTTTCCGACTCCCAGGGAGAACAGTTCCAGAAGCTCTCGACCGTAATTTTCGTTTATCGCGCCATTGTGGTTGTCAACATTGTCCAGCCAGATAATCATGGCCGGGTTCTTGGAAAGCTCCAGTAATAGCGACTTGAAGCTGCCCATACCGAGGTTTCTGAACATCCGAATCTGGTCGGTCAAAACCTTGCCGACTGTGACCTTCGCGTAACCGGTTGCGAATATGCCATGCCAAAACAGGGTCATCTTCTCACGGAGAGGGTCGTTGGTGGACACGAGCCGGTACAGCCAGCTAGAACCGGCGCCTCCAGACTCGAAACCTGCGGATTGGTCAGGATGATACCGTCTGATCAGATCGTCGGCCATCGACTGTGGTTCGGCGAAGTCGAGCAGCTCGTCGACCGTCGCTTGGTAGCCTTTGGCTGCATAGGCGTCAAGTTGCAGCCGATTGGCCCCGAATCCGGCGCGACGCAACAGGTGGGCGATCAATTGGTGTTCATTGCTCATTGAATTTCTCCCCAGACCAACATTGCATATCCAATTGTCTACGACTGAACTATTGCCAGTCTAGATAAATTCTCTGACAAGTTTTCTGACATGCTGACCCCACGAAGCCGGATTGTCAACCAATTTGACTGGAGGGATAATCGATTGGGTAACCCATATTTGGAACTCCAGTCTTCAAGAAGATGTTGAGAAGGTGGTGGATAACCGTAAACTGGGGAGGGCAACCCTCGCCGGTCCCTGTGTTGAGGTGCGACCAATTGCGGCGTCTTGATCTCGTTAGATACCCACGCGGCTTTCCATCCGCTCTCGCGCACCCAATCGGACACGAGCGTCGTCTTGCCAAATCCGGCTGGCGCCGACACCAGCGTCAGAGCGCGCCACGCGCCGGCCTGCAACAGCCCGGTTAAACGCACGCGCGGTATCAGGTCGGGTCGGGACCTGGGTATGAACAGCTTGGTGTTCAGCAGCGGGTTGGATATCTGTGTCATAGTTTCGCGCATCGCCATATTTGATGCGGCAATTATAGCCCAGCGTAAGAATTAAGTCGCAGCAGTAATCAGCTTCAGAAATATTGTTGACTCATTTGTCTCAAGTGTCTACATTCTTCCTAATGATCGTGATAAGCGGTCCTCGGGCAACATTCCGGTTGAGCAGATGTAAAATCAAGGAGGTCCTTATGTCGACGAACTCCATTTCGTTACAGCATTTCAAGACGAACGGCATCACTCTAAGGGCGGCGGTCGAAGGGACTGGCCCATTGGTCATCATGGTGCACGGATGGCCTGAACTCTGGTACTCTTGGCGGCATCAAATCCGCGCCGTCGCAGATGCAGGGTACCGAGTCGTTGCGCCGGATGTTCGAGGTTATGGAGGCAGCGACAAACCCCATCCCGTCGAAGCCTATGACATGATCCAATTGACCTCTGACGTCGTTGGATTGATCGACGCCCTCGGAGAGGAAAAAGCCATACTGGTGGGCCACGACTGGGGCGCCCCGATCTGCTGGAACACCGCTGTTCTTCAACCTGACCGAGTGTCCGCTGTCGCAGGACTGAGCGTCCCGTATTTTCAGCGGCGCGAGATATCCACCATTGAACTATTCAAACGGATGTATGAGGGCAAGTTCTTCTACCAACTCTACTTCCAAGAGGAGGGAGTCGCCGAAGCTGAACTGGAGGCCGATGTCAGGAGTTCTCTCAAGAAGGTGTACTATCTTTACTCAGGCGATCCCACCCAGGAGGACAAGCAAGCATTATTCTCCAAAGGGCCAGCCAGTACGTTGTTGGAAGGCATACCCACCCCTGACCCATTCCCTGACTGGCTCACTGATGAAGACCTCGATTATTTTGTCGAAGCCTTCACTCAAAGCGGTTTTAGGGGGCCTTTGAACAGATACCGGGCGCAGCAACGAGACTGGGAACTTCTCCCTCAGCTTTCTGATCTGACCGTTGACCAGCCCAGTTATTTCATCGCTGGCGCTCTTGACGCCGTTCGCACGTTCATTCCTGGAGTCGATATGTACGCGAACCCCGGCGCGAACTGCACAGACTTCCGAGGCGCAACGATTATTGAGGGCGAGGGGCATTGGATACAGCAAGAAGCTCCCGATCAGGTGAACCACGCGCTTCTGGGTTTCCTCGCTGATTTGTAATCCACTGATGCTCAATTGTAGTATCGTGCGCTCGATTTATTTAGTCGTTTTTGCAACGCAGCGAGAACGGAAACGTGTGGTTCTCTGAGACAGCCGCCTGCATATGGGTCGATTTGTGGCCTTGATTACAACGATGTATGCTGGTTAAATACACCCTTGAACTCACTACAGGCTGGAGGAATTTGATGGTTCGAATCAACAAAGTAATAGACCTCATAGAGCAGGATCAGGCGATCTTTTCAATCGGGGCGCCCGAACTGACCTATGAATGTGGCAAAGAAATGTCACAGACATGGGCCGACATGATTCAATTCGACTTCGAACATCACCCGTTCGACACAGTCGGACTCTCGCAGTTCATGAAAGGATTACGGGATGGAGGCCCCACTCCGAGCGGCCATCGCACCCCCGCTGTGATAACCACCCTGCCTTCCAACTGCATGACACCGGAAGAGGTGATCTATAACGCCTGGCAGGTTCGGCATGTCCTGGCAACCGGAGTCCACGGCATCCTTCACACCCATACCCGTAGGGCCGACGCGGTCGCCACATTCGTAGCCGCGAGTCGATATGTCTTCCAGACAATTGGCAGGGATATGGGCATTCCTGAAGGCCTCAGAGGGGGAGGAGGCCAACGAGAGCCGGCCGCTATCTGGGGAATGGAGCCGGTCGAATATATGAAGAAAGCCGATCCCTGGCCTCTGAATCCCGACGGGGAGCTTTTGCTTGGCCTCAAGATCGAGGACAGGTTCTGTCTTCCTGACGCGGACAAGATTGCGGCGGTTCCGGGCATCTCATTCGCCGAATGGGGACCGGGGGACATGGGCATGTCATTTGGCGATCCTGAGCAACACGACCCACCTTACCTTCCAGAAATGGACAACGCACGGGAAATCGTCAAGAGCGCATGCGACAAGGCTGGCCTCACGTTCCTATGTAGCTGGCAAGACCCTAGCATGACTATCGAGGAGCGCGCGCGCCACGCTCTGTTCAAAATAGGCGCCAGAATTCTTCATGTTCCCGATGCAGATGTGGCCGACACTCTGAGAAAAGAGATGGGAAGGACCATGCCCTGGTAGAT
>DCAW01000084.1:0-280 GCA_002313895.1 Dehalococcoidia bacterium UBA1123 | reverse complement strand
TGTTGGAGATTTTGTCTTGAGGCCTATTGATCCAATATTTCTCGAACTTATTGGATCTGTTCGTCGGGAAAGAACGGTTTCTCCACGATTGTTGCGCCTCTGTGTTCGATCTCGCGGCGGAACTTGGCATCGGCCACGTACCCCGACATGAATATCTGACGAATCTCCGGGAGCGGGGCGCCAAGTTGCTCTGATAACTCTTTTCCGCCCATCAAAGGCATCACCACGTCTGTCAACAACAGTTGAATCTTTGTGTGCGGACTCTCCTCGGCAACTCTGA
>DCAW01000193.1:2959-7375 GCA_002313895.1 Dehalococcoidia bacterium UBA1123 | reverse complement strand
CTGAATGCCTACAGTCTAAACCACAAGGGATACGCCTCAGATCGAGGAGATTGCCCGGTCAGACACTGAACGACTCTCGAGCGCAGACACGTTCACGCCGCCGCCGATCACACGGATTGCCTGCCGCCGCCCCCAAACGTGACCCTCGGCCACGCCTGTCGCCAGGTAACGTCCCTTACCCGCCCAACACCGCGTCAACCTTGTTCAGGGCGCGAGCCATCAGTCTTGCGTGTTCTACCGTCATATTCATATTGAAATCGAACCTCAAACTGCGCCCCAGAATATCTAGCGTCTGCGGCAGCATATCCTTTGAGTACTCGACGTTTCCGTGATAATTTGGGTCTTTCCACGGGTATCCTGATGGATGAGGAGAGCGCTTTTCCAATATGGAGTCCCAATAGCTGTAAATGTGCCTGTCCGGGAACCCATCATTGTAAATAGTGCCTACGGTCACACCCTCGGCCTTGAGCGCGTGCTCGTAGCCGATAGCCAGCTCTTTTTCATGAACGATGACCGACGCCGAGACGCCTGTGTCTCCGTCGAGATCATCGACATGCTGGAATCTGTAGGCCTTGGCCTCGTCGAGCTCGCCCAGGAACGCTTTTTTGAGGGCGCGCTGATGTGAGAGGATGTCTTCTATTTTGCCCAACTGTACACGGCACATGGCGGCCAGAACTTCGCTGGGACGATACGTCTGTCGGGGAAATGGTTCATTCTGCCAATCCACCATCGGGTCGTCGTTGGTCCACATCGGCAGACCAGGATCAGCCGCGAAACAAGCCCGCTCGAAAACGTCGCGATCGTTGGTGTAAACCAAGCCTCCTTCGCCTGACGTTATGGTCTTGTAGTAATTCAGGCTCCACGCCGCCGCATCGCCGTAAACGCCTACGCGCTTTCCCTTGTACTCGCCGCCCACGCACTGACAGCAATCTTCGACAACCTTCAGGTTGTGCTTTCTCGCCACAGCCATGATCTCATCAAGACGAGCAGGGACGCCGCGCATGTGCACGGGGACCACTGCCTTTGTGTACCGCGTGATCCTTGCCTCCACATCCGCCGGATCGAGTCCCAGCGACTCGTCAACCTCTGCTATGACTGGCACTGCGCCCGTCGCGATGACTGCCGCAGCCGTCGCGATATACGTATAACCTGGCACAATAACCTCGTCGCCAGGGCCGACGCCCACGCCGGTCAGAGCGCATATAAGAGCGCTGGTCCCCGAGTTGACCAAGAGGGTGTATTCGACGCCTAGAAATTCAGCGGCTTCCTTCTCCAGCAGTGAGGACTGACTTCCCTCATGGTATCTGAAAAGCTGTTGGCTTCTCAGAACTTCGGTGACGGCCTCGATTTCTTCCTCACCCACAACGCTTGGGCCGGACACGCCGGATGGGATCGCTTCCGTGACCACGGGAGAGCCGCCATCAATAGCCAATTTTTCCTGGTCAGTCATCACATGCCTCCGATGGGTTCATATCAGACCCAAACTTAACAAGAAGCGAATATCAGTTGTCGTAACCCTCTTCCAATTCGTTCGCAATTATTCCAGTTCCAAGATCGGCGCGCCACCCAGCACCTGGTCGCCCACCCCGACGTACACCGTTTTGACTATTCCAGACCAATCGGCCCGCAAAGACTGTTGCATCTTCATGGCCTCCAAAATGCAAACCGTGTCTCCGGTGACAACCTGATCGCCCACCGTGACCAGAAGGGACAGGATAGTGCCTGGCATGGGAGCGGTGAACATCTTGGTCACTGAGGGTGACCCACTTCCCGTTGGCGCAGACTGTGGTTGAGCAGTGGAGGACAGCGTTGGCGGCTGGGCGATTGTTGGAGGCGGCGCGACGGGTTTAGGTGCAGGGGCCGACGCCTGACCAAGCGCAGTCGGCGATGTCCGCGCCTCAGATTGTTCAGATTCGATGCTCGACAGGCTGACATCCACAACATGGCCGTCAACCAGGGTCCGCACCGGATCTGTGGTCAGGTCCTCGACCTCGACCACGAACCACTTGCCATTGACTTCGACTTTCAGGCTTTCAGTCATTTTCGTAGATTCCCAATTTTGTTCACGGGTCCAAATCGGCGTTTTTTAAGAGGTTACCAACGATATGAACATCCCTGCCACAACTGCCGAACCGATTACGCCTGCGACGTTCGGCCCCATTGCATGTGGCAACAGGAAACTGCGTGAATTGGCCTCCTGTCCCATGTGATGAGAGATACGCGCTGCCATCGGCACTGCCGACACTCCCGCGGACCCGATCAGCGGGTTAATCTTCTCTTTGAGGAATAGATTCATGAACTTGGCGAACAGCAATCCGCCGATTGTCCCACAGGCGAAGGCAACGAGTCCCAGCGCGAGAATTAGCAAAGTTTCTACCTTGAACACCGTCTCGGCCGATAGTTGCGTTCCTACGGTCAGCATGAGGAATATTGTGGCGATGTTTAACAGCTCGTTGGACGACGCCGAGGTCAATCTCGGCACGGCCCCGCTCTCGCGGAAAAGATTGCCGATCATGAACATCGAAACGAGTGGCGCCGACCGAGGGACGATCAGGATTATCAGAACCATCGCGATTGAGGGGAATAATAGCTTCTCCAATCGGGACACTTCGCGAATCGGAGGCATCTCGATTTCACGTTCCTTTTTGGTAGTCAGCAACTTCATCAATGGAGGCTGAATAAACGCCACAGCCGCCATGTAAGAATATGCGATCACCGCGGTGACTCCCAGCAGGTCGGGAGCCAGCCTGGCAGACAGGAATATTGTCGTCGGACCATCGGCACCGCCAATTATGCCAATGGCAGACGCTTCGGCCAGACTGAATTGCCCCGAAACAAGAGCGCCCCAGAACGCGAGGAATATCCCGACTTGTGCCGCCGCTCCCAGCAGCAAGGTTTTCGGGTTGCTGATTATGGGGCTGAAGTCGGTCATCGCGCCTAACCCCAGGAATATGATGGGCGGCAGGAAGTTCCAGAAGGCCAGTCCATAGTGGAAAATTATCCCGAACAACCCCGAATCCTGATACCCTGCGCCTGCAATCGGTTCGGTCAAGAGGCCAGTCAGGGGCAAGTTGGCGACAATGACGCCGAGACCGATGGGAAGCAGCTCGTATGGCTCCCACTCCTTGCTGATGGCAAGGTAGATAAATCCCAGCCCCACGGCAATCATGACACCGTTGTCCCAGCCGATGTTATAAAAGCCTGTCGAGCGCAGGAAATCCAGTAGTTCGGTCAATAAATTGCCTGTCGTTTACGAGATGAAGATTAGCCGTCTTCGCCAGTCGTCAGCGAGGTTTGGGGCTGCGAAGCCCTAAGAGCCGTGACCGCGAGAGCCGCCGCCAATGCCCGGTCGCGCGCGTCGGCATCATCTTCGTCGGGTTGGGGGTCTGATTCCAAGTGCGGTGACGGCGCTACTTCCCCTGAAATCCGCCGATTGAACACGCCGATCAGCAGAATTACGATCAACAGCAACAACAGCACAACGAATGCCGTGCCGATGCCGATGGCTGTCAAAATTGCAGCCTCTTCTGCTATCGCCGGATCGACTCCCAAAGCAACCCTCGTCCACGTTGAAAATCCATTGCAGATTGTACAACAACGGCTATTCTCCGGCTAGGGCGAGTTTCGAATTTCGTTGGATTTCGGCTTTATGGTTTCAATCCAACAACCTCGCACGACGCACAGGCGCGGAATGCGTCCAGCCACTCACTCCAGGAATTCCACGCCACCGCGATCTCTTCGAGTCGGCCGGCATCCTCATAACCTTTCTTAACCGCCGCTTTGACAAACGAAGGCTCCAAGAATATCAACGCTATGCTCTCGCCATCGGCTCTCGTCTGGTCAAAAGAGCCAGACGACTCTTAAGATGCCGAGGCTTCAACGCGCTCGATTCCCGACTCGATAAACAAAGCCCTCAGATGCCTGCCGATGTTCCGATCTCCGCCGTTGCGTTTTACGGCCTGTTCGATCAATTTCAGTGATTCGTCTATCAACGAGTCCTGAGGAAAGTAGATGTGTCCGTCGTGGTCCGAGCTGCGCGCTCCAATCAAACCTCCGGGCTTCAATACTCGGAACATCTCTCGGATTGCTGCGTCAAGCTCGGCTAGATGTTTCATCACGCCATGGGCAAAGACCGCGTCGAAAGATTCGTCCGCTAACGGGAGCGCGTAAATATCGGCTGATCGAAAAGTCGCGTTGGGAGTTTCGACGATTCGGGCCAGTTCCTCCACACTTTTGATGTCATCTTCATTGAGATCAACGCCCACAACGCGTCCCAGAGCGACGATCAGGGCAAATCCTACGGTTATCGAGCCAGGCCCGCACCCGCAATCGAGAACATTCATTCCGCTCTGCAAGCGCTGCAAGAAAGCCTGTGTGGCTCTCGGCGGTGCGCTGGCCCATCACCTTCGATGGTAT
>DCAW01000193.1:0-2573 GCA_002313895.1 Dehalococcoidia bacterium UBA1123 | reverse complement strand
CACCTTCGTAGCGGGCAGCGACGGCAACAATACTTCATCTGCTGACACCTGAACACGGTCGCTCTCTTGTGACCTTCGCCGCGTCTTCTGTACAATCTGGCCCAGCGACGACCACGAAAGGAAACCTCGTTGAATCAACTCATCAGGGCCGCGTTGTTTGATGGTTCCGTGTACTCGGAGATCGACGAACAGCCGGAGCATATGTTCCGCGCTTTGGGGATGGTGTTCATCGCAGCCATCGCTTTCGGGGCGGGTGTCTGGAGCTACTTCCGAAACAGCGCGGATCCAGAAGAGCTTCTAGAACTGAATCTTGTCCTGTTCATCGGGATTGCAACCATCATCATGGGCTGGGTCGTCTGGACTCTGTTCGCGTGGATGTTGGGGACGAAACTGTTCGGCGGATCCGCAAGCTACCGCGTTCTACTACGAGCTATGGGGTTGGCGTATCTACCTGTATGTGTCTGGTTGATGGTAAATCTGCCGTTTGGCCCATTTATCAGCATTTCCAGCCATTTTTGGCTATTAATCGCCGGTATCGCGGCGATTAAACACATTCAGGCTTTCGCATGGTGGAAGGCAGTTATCGCCGGAACAATCGGTTGGTTTTGGGCACTGGTCATGATGCCGATTTTCCTGGTGCTGGCGCCAGCCGTCAACTCTCTTTCTCCTTAAAGGATAGACGCCACGTTAACATGAGCCGCGAGAACGTCCCACTTGTCGCCCAAAACGTCCCGCATGTTGCGTGTAGTGGCTTCCTCAATCTCGGAGACTGGCAAGTCTTTTAGCTCCGCCAATTTCTGAGCGACGATAGCCACATGCCTCGGTTCTGTCCAATTTTCACGTTTCGACTTGAAGGGCTGAGGCGCGGCGTCGGTCTCAAGAACGATGTTAGCCAGTGGAATCTCAACGGCGGCGTCCTGAAGGTATGAGAATCTGAGCAGGGGCCGAGCCAGGGAGATGTAGAATCCGAGGTCGATTACTTTTCGGGCGGTTTTTGCGTCGCCTTGGAAGTAGTGCATAATGCCGCCAATTTCGTAGGCTCGTTCCTCTTTCAAGACTCGGAACGATTCCTCGTGTGCGTCCCGGCTATGGAACACAATCGGGAGTTTCAGTTCTCTCGCGAGCCTTATTTGCTCTCGGAATGCGTGATACTGGTCGGCACGGTCTGGCGTCCCCTCCATGAAATCGAGCCCGACTTCACTGATTACCAAGACTTTTTCGGTCGACAAGGCCATGTCTCTCAACTGGGCGTAAGTGTCGTCTGTAAATGGCTCGGAAATATCCATCGGATGTATTCCGACACCGGCGAAAAAATCTGGGAACACATCAGTAAGCTCAACAGCCCTTTTTGTGGATTCCAGAGTGGTTCCTGCCGAAATCACTGCCTGGACGCCAACGGCTCGTCCCCGCTCAAGAATTTCGCCGATTTCGGCATTGTGGTACGAGTCGAGGTGTACATGGGAATCTATGAACATTTATTCTCCGTCCGGAAAGTCTAGCCGTGATGCCAAGGTCGTATAATGTCATATATGATAATACATCCCACTAGAGCAACGAAATCTTCTCTTCGCAAAAGACCTGCTTGACGTTGAATCTGACTCTCAAAATGAAAAGCCGGCTGTTGTCTCTCAGCAAAATCGGCGTCGGCATTGGAGCGAGTGTCAGTCTCGGATGGTTGGCGGCTCGCGGGCTGGACTGGAGTCTGGTGCGGGATTCATTCGCCAATGTGTCGGGTTCGATGTTGACGCTGGGCGTAGTAGTGTTCGTGGCTTCAACATACTTGAGAGCCTACCGATGGCAATTGCTGTTTGTCGACGAAACCATATCAACCTACCGGTTGTTCATCATTCAGAACGTTGGAATCGGACTCAATAACGTCATGCCAATCCGAATTGCCAGCGAGGCTGCTCAATTGGCGATCGTCACGCTGCGGGATCGGATACGCCCATCCACCGCTTTTGCCACCCTGGGGATGGAGCGGGTTATCGACGTCATTGCGAGCACACTGATAATAGCTGTCGCCTTTTTTCTGATACCTGAAATGAACAGCTCCACTTTGTACGCATGGGGCGCGGTTGGGTACATGATTGTCAGCGTCGGACTGGTACGGCTGCTGGCTTGGGGAAGCACGGGGGTGAGGGCTATCCGCCGAATTCTAGCCCTTGCCGCCTTCGCGGACGCGGTGCGAGAGTTGGAGCAACTTCATAGTTGCGTCTCGCGCTTTCACTGGCTCTCAGCGCGATCTACTGGCTCCTGGTGGGCATCTCGGCCTGGATTATCACTCTCGCCGTCAGTCTCGACATTTCGCCGATGACGGCGACGCTGGTGATCATGGGAACTATATTCTTTGCCATAGCGGTGCCGGCGGCGCCATCTGCAATCGGCACATTCGAGTTCGCAATGATGCAAGTCTTGGAGATATTCGGGGTCTCGAGAGAAGCGGGTTTTGGATTCGCGGTTATCGCTCATGCCGTGTTTTTTCTGCCGCCTACGATCATGGCCGCCGTGTTCCTGTCTCATGAAGCGTTGACCACGGCCTGCCGCCGCCGTGACATCATCGTTGACCGTCGCAC
>DCAW01000195.1:15167-18389 GCA_002313895.1 Dehalococcoidia bacterium UBA1123 | reverse complement strand
GGGTGTCATTGGATGTTCTGGGCGAGTATCAACGTGCCAAGTCAGACTATGATGAGGCCATCAGGCTCGACCCTGACGATGGAGTGGCGTGCTACAACCGCGCGATCGTTCATACCCGTTTGGGCATGGACAGAGAGGCCCAAACGGACGCCGATCGAGCACATGGACTGGGGTTTGATCCTTCGCTCCTTGAAGTTGCCATGAACGCGGCGAGAGCAGAACCCTAACCAGTCTAATAACTGATTCTGCGTAATGATCTAAACAGCGACGTCAGCTTGATGGTCTTTGACCAGTGATGATGCCGGCGTTCGCGCATGCTGTGCGTCTCAATCACTGCTCGATTATTGAGGTGTTAATGCGGACATCTGCAATTGCTACATGGCGTCTAGAAATTGCACGTTGCCGACAGACTCGCCCCCTAATATAATTCCGCATATCACACGAACAGCACGAACGGTTGGGAGCAAAGGCGAGGGTTCAAATGCCTTTCATTCAAAATTCAAGTTTCAGGTAGCGTGATTTGCGACTAACATTGGCCGTCCACTCGATCTCACAGACGGATTTTGGACCCAAAACTCAACTGGAAGGAACGCGCCTCCAGATTGATGTGGAAGAGTTGCGCCGTTGCATTCTCCAAGACCGCAGGCTTCAGAGTGTTGACCTGGAAATTGCGCGCCCTGGCGAGTCATGCCGCGCAGGTTACGTGTTCGATATCATAGAGCCGAGGGCGAAAGAGCCAGGCTCAGGCGTCGACTTCCCTGGAATCCTGGGGCCGGTGACTCCAGTGGGACAGGGTGTCACTCATGTTCTACGAGGAGCCGCTGTGACGGTTGTTGATGGCGGACAACCGGGAGGAGAGCTTGGATACGAGTCTCGCAGGGGTGGCGTCTCGAAGATACTTGAAATGAGCGGCGAGGCGGCCAAGCGCTCGTCATACGGCGATCTTCAGCATCTAGTGATGGTTCCCCGCGCCCACCCGGATATCAAACGTCATGCCGTGCTAAACGCTCTGCGGGTGGCGTCGTGCAGAGCGGCGGTCTTTTTGGCTCAGACCGCGCTGAGCCAACTCCCGGACAGCACGCTTGATTTTGAATTGGAAGGCCCGAAATCGAGAAACGGAAACCTGCCTCGCGTCGCGTACATCGGCCAGATTCACGGCCACCAGCACGGGACCGAATCTGACGAACACATACTCTATGGGGCCAACACTCGCGGGATGATGCCGACTCCTCTACATCCCAACGAGTGGATGGACGGCGCGGTTGTGACCTCGTATTCATGGGGCGGCAGAGGGCTGGAGACATACTTCTACCAGAACCACCCGATCATCGGCGAACTGTATCGCCTGCATCAGTCAGGGCAGGCGAACTTCGTCGGAGCCATCGCCACAATCTCGTCGGACCAGGAAAGCGAGATGAAGCGAAACAGCATGATGGCGGCGCAGATTGCAAAATGGAACCTGGGAGCTGACGGGGTGGTCCTGACAAAGTATGCTGGAGGAGCTCCCCACACCGACATGTTCGAAACGGCGCGGCAGTGCGAAGCTTTGGGCGTTAAGACGGTGGTGCTGACCAGCGACACGGCGTCTGACAGTCGAGCAGAGTCAGCCTTGCTCATCAACACTAAAGAAGTGAACGCGATCGTGAGTCACAGCGAAGGCTCTGATGTGCGCTTCCAGCTTCCGACGGTGGACCGGATAATCGCCGGAAACTCGGAGGTTGCGGATATCATTTCAGGTTTGTCAGAACTCACCCCTGATGCCTTGTGCGGGATCGCCAACAATCAGGGCGCGTCCAGACTTCAACCCATCATCTATTAGCCAACGAAAGAGAATTCAATGAAGGTTGTGCATTATCTCAACCAATTTTTCGGCGGTGTTGGCGGTGAGGAATTCGCCGACACTCCACCGAATTTCTTAGAGGGGCCGGTTGGCCCCGGAAAGCTGCTCAATCAGATATTGCCCGAAGGCTCTCAGATTGTCGGCACAATAGTGTGCGGCGACAATTATGCTGTGGAAAATCAACAAGATATCGTCTCTTTTGTCAACGCAAAGGTGAAAGAGGCGCGGGCAGACTTATTTGTCGCCGGCCCGTGCTTCAACGCTGGCCGGTATGGCATGTCGGCAGGAGCGGTATGCGAGGCGGTCAAATCGGAATCGGATATCCCAGTCGTCACAGCAATGAGTGAAGAGAACCCAGGAGTTGACGTCTATCGGGGAGAAGTTCTCATCGTTGATTCCGGCTCAAGCCCAGCTAATATGAGAGATGTTTTGGTAAGGATCGCGAATCTCGGCGCCAAATTGGCGAACGATGAAACCGTAGGGCCGCCCTCGACTGAGGGATACATCCCCCAGGGATTTTTGCGAACCGAGTTTGTGGAAAAGACGGCAGCGCAAAGACTGGCCGAAATGCTAATGGCAAAGCTGAAGGGCGAATCGTTCGAGCCTGAGATACCCGTGACCACTTTCGAGCCTATCCCAGTGCCTCTGATGACGACAGAGATTGCCAAAGCGAAGATCGCCCTTGTGACCGACGGTGGACTGGTGCCAAGATCGAACCCTGACAACCTCCCTAGGGCCTTCTCTCGCGTCTGGGGGGCTTACAGCATAGACGAGCGGCCCAAACTGCTGGAGGAAGACTTCGAGGTCGCTCACGGGGGCTACGACAACGCGCACGTCCAACAGGACCCTAATCGGCTGGTCCCTGTGGATGTCATGCGTGAGATGGAACGCTCTGGCGCCATCGGAAGCCTGCACGAAGAATTTCTATCCACGACCGGAAACTCCAATCCGCTGGAAAACAGCCGTCGCATCGGCAGAGAGATGGCCCAGCGGTTGAAGGAAGCGGGCGTTGACGCTGTGATTCTGACCTCCACTTGAGGGACCAGCACTCGCAGCGGCGCTGCGATGACAACCGAGATGGAGAAGGCAGGCATTCCTGTGGCGCAGGTGACGCCCATGACGCTCGTGGCCGAGACCGTAGGTTCCAACCGTATCATCCGAGGTCGCAGCATCGTTCATCCCCTTGGCGACGTAGATTTGGCTCCCGAAGAAGAGCATGAGCTTCGCCGGATGCTGGTTCAACGCGCCCTTGACGCCCTGGCGAGCGAGGATAGAACCACGGCCTGACGTCGAAGCCTATTCCTCCATGTTGAACGGAGCCGAAACATTTGGTCGCGGGTGAAACAACCCTTGTAGAACTGACCACCAGATTCTTCGCTGAG
>DCAW01000195.1:7735-14819 GCA_002313895.1 Dehalococcoidia bacterium UBA1123 | reverse complement strand
TCGCTGACAGCTACGAAAGGAGAACTCATGGATCTAGGATTGTCAGGAAAATCGGCGCTTGTGACGGGTGGAAGCCGGGGCATTGGCCGGGCGACGGCTCTGACTCTTGCTCGCGAGGGGTGCCGCGTCTCAATATGCGCTAGAGGTCAAGACACTCTGGACGCGACCCTCGGTGAATTGAACGCTATATCGTCCAATGCTTGGGGAACGACAGCCGACGTCACCGACCGCGAGGACGTGGAGCGTCTGGTGTCCGAAGCGTCCGCCAATCTCGGCGGTCTCGATATCGTGGTGTGCAACGTCGGCGGCTCCTCAGGAGGCGGGATTCTGGAAGCGACGGATGAAGACTGGATGGCGACTCTGGACCTCAACCTGTTCCACAGCGTTCGCACCATCCGCGCCGCCGTGCCATTGATGAAGGAGCGAGGCGGCGGCAGCGTCGTCATGGTGTCGTCCATATCCGGCTGGAAACCCGGCCCCGGCGCTCAGTACGGCACGGCCAAAGCCGCGGAGATATTCCTCTCGTCGTCATTGGCGTTGGAACTCGCGCCCTTTGGGATACGAGTCAACACCGTGTCGCCCGGGTCTATTATGTTCCCGGGAGGCGGTTGGGACCGGTACCAGCAGAGCGACCCCGAAGGGATGGCCCGGTTTCTGGATGTTGACCTTCCAGAACACAGGCTGGGTTCCGATCAGGAGATTGCGGACGTCATCGCCTTCGTGTCATCAGACCGCGCAAGATGGATCAACGGCGCGAACATCCCTGTGGACGGCGCTCAGGCTCGCCCGACCGCCAGATGGTACGATCACACTCAATAGGGCGACGCTCAGACCCGGCAACACCCATAACTCAGGAGGTTGCAAGGAATTCATCTGGGAAATATCGGGTTAATGGAGAGTTCCTATTTAGCTGAAGTCCGGAGCAATTTACCAATTGGCGGCGTTGTCCGTTTGCTTACTGGATTCAATGGTTCCATGGGATTCGATATGGCGGTCTGATGAATTGGATTTGCGTGAAGGCTACGCACAGTCAGACTATTAGTCCCGAAGGACCGACGCAAAAATGGGCAACCCGTTCTCGCTGGATGAGTTCTATGATGGATGTCCGCAAATTGAGGAGGAGTTTCAAACCGAGCTTGATGACAGTCTGAACCCGCGCAGCCCAGACTTCCTTTTCCAACTCGTAGGCGATCTACCGCTCGCACATGCGGCATGCGCCTTGGACGTGGGTTGCGGGGAGGGGCAAGACACACTGCGCCTTGCAGAAAGGTTCAACTTTCGCGCAACGGGCGTTGACCCCGTTGAGCGACACATCGCGGTCGCGAACAATGCGTTGGTGACGGTCACTCTAATTTGGTTGGGCGCGTGAGTTTCAAGATTGGCCGCGCTGAGGCGCTTCCGGTCGAAGACGCGACTGTGGATCTCGTCTGGTGTCGTGACGTCCTGAGCCATGTGGAGGCTATTGAGTCCGCGTGCGCCGAATTTCGGAGCGTGCTCAAGAACGACGGACGCGCCATTGTTTACCAGATGTTTGGGACAGAGCATCTTGAACGGAGAGAGGCTGAATGGCTTTGGAACGCGATGGGCGTCGTGCCAAACGCCGCCGGCCCAGTGCAGACTGAACAAGCGTTCGGCGCTGGAGGGCTACGAATCCAGAAGCGAATTATCATCGGAATTGAGTTCGGCGAGTGGGCGGAGGAGACATCCAGGAAAGCTACCCGACGTTATTGCAAGCTGCTGGATTGCTTCGCGCTCCTGACCGTTACATCGAGAAGTTTGGCAAGACGGCTACGAAATCATGCTTGGTGACTGCCTGTGGCACGTCTATGGCATGATCGGGAAGTTAAGCTGCCGTGTCTACATTTTGTCGAGCGCTTGATCGGCACGACGACCATTTTGTTTGATTGGCGAGGTTCAGATTAGATATTGTAAAGAAGCTCGGCGTTTCGAGAGAACATCGCAATCTGCTCGTCCTCGCTGAAATCGGAGATGATCTCAGTGTAGGCGTCAACAATGTCGTCGTAGCCGGAAAACAGGCTGTCAACCGGCCAGTTTGTGCCGAAGATGCAGCGATCCACGCCGAAACTTTCGATGCAGTGAAGCACGAAGGGCCGGATGCTATCGACTGTCCAGTCGTTGTCGCTCATGCCCAAGCCCGATATTTTGCACACGGTGTTGTCTGGCTTTGCAGCTGTGATCATACCCTGCTTCCACTTCGCGAAATACTCGTCGTTGCGTTCTGCGGGCAGTCCGGTGTGATCGACCAGCATTTTGATGTTGGGAAACTTCCCCGCCAGGTCTCTTAGCTTTTCCATCTCCTGCCACTGAACGCTCATATTGG
This sequence comes from Dehalococcoidia bacterium UBA1123, assembly GCA_002313895.1. GTDB lineage: Bacteria > Chloroflexota > Dehalococcoidia > Lucifugimonadales > UBA1123 > UBA1123. The sequence continues at coordinate 12,478 of DCAW01000195.1, read as the reverse complement.
CTGAGAGGTTGTATTTCTCCAACAGCGCAAAGCCTCGATGGAATTCCGGCACTGTCAGATAATCGCCATATGAAAAATCTCTGATGCCCCGAAGGAGAGGATATTCGGCATGACGGGCGAGCATGTCGTCAACGTCCGGCTCTCGCAGGTCGGCGTAGGCGACGATCCCGCGGGGAAACCCTGTGCGGTCGGCAGCCTCCTGAAGCCACTCGGTCTCCTTCACCGGGTCTTTGGAGCCGATGGCTGCCTGGACGTGTACCGCTTTTGTGACGTTGGCGTTGCGGGTCAAGGCAATGTAGTCTTCGGCGACAAAATTTCGTGCGCCGAGCTCGCGGGTTCGAGTTCCGAGGGTCGGATGCACAACGTCCGGCTGCCAGTGAGCGTAAAACAACTCCGGGTGTTGCATGTCGTAGAAGTGGACGTGGGTGTCCACGAAATCTAGTTTGGTCATGTGTTCCCCCGATGGCAGCATCCAGGCAATTCGTGGTGTCTTGAAGGAGTGTATTGGCGCTGATATTTGATGTCAAACTGGCTTTCAGGTGTCAGAATGAGATGGGTGATCGTTCCCGTCAGCGGTGGTGTATCATCCGAGTCGAGCTCATTTAACTTTTGGGAGACGGCATGAAAATCCTGGTTATTGGCGGAACGCGGTACATGGGGCGCATCATGGTTCAGAATCTTTTAGATCAGGGCGATGACGTGACGATATTCTCGCGAGGGAACACTCAACCCGAATGGTGGGATCAGGTGGGCCACATTCAGGGAGACCGCAATGACCGCGACGACTTCAATGCCAAGCTGAAGGGTGCGCCTTTCGATGCGGTCGTCGACACACAGGCATATCGGTGGGAGGATGTCGAGTCCGCAATCGGAACCTTCGAGGGTAGCGTCGGGCGATACCTGTTCGTCAGCACGGGCTCGGTGTATCTGGATGGCAAACTGGATTTCTTCACCCACTCCCCGTTCAAAGAGGATGATGTGAACTGGGACACTTTGGACTACACATACCCGGATGGCGAAGATCCTTATGGAGTCGGCAAACGGCACTGCGAAAAATGGCTAAATGAGAACAGTCGAATCCCGTACACGATCGTCCGAATACCCGCTGTGATGGGTTGGGACGATCCGACATCCCGTATGTGGTGGTGGGCGCAGCGAGCGTTGGACGGGCAGGGCGTGATCGTCCCATCGGAGCATCGAGGCCCGTTCCGCACGTTGTATTCTGCCGACGGCGCGGCAAACTTCATCCGCGCATTGAAATCGCCCAACACCGTCAATCAGACTTATCACATCGCCATGCAGGAAGTCATGACCATCGAGCGGTGGGCCGACCCTCTTTGGAAGGCGGCTGGGTATGAGAGCGCGGTGTCTTTCATCCCGACAAAAGTGATCCGGAAGACCTTGGAACGCTACTCTCCGCCTCTGAGCCGAGCGCTGCCGTACATACACGATCTGTCGAAGGCAGAGCGCGACTTCGGGTTCACGACGACGCCCGTTGAAGAATGGATACAGACTACAGTTGATTGGTACAGGGACAACCAACCAGAAAATGATTCGGCAAGTTACCAGCGCCGAGGCGACGAGGTTGCGCTGGCGACCAGGTGGGCCGGGATCATCGAGAACGCTATATCGGCAATTTAAGATTTTTTCTTTGTTGACGATTTGAATCGAGTAGAGGAATATATTGACCAATAAACAACAGAATCGACCACCCGGCTCAGAGTACGAGGGGAAGGCGTTCACATTCCAGCAGATTCAGGAGTCCGTCTATATGGCCGTTGGGACGGGCAATCTGGTCGTTGCCTCGAACGGGGCAATCGTGATTAACGACGACAACGTTCTGGTTGTGGACTCGCACATTTCTCCGGCGTCCGCCTGGGCGTTGCGAGAGGAAATGAAAGAGATCACCGACAAGCCGCTGCGGTACGTCGTCAACACTCATTTTCACTTTGACCACTGCCACGGGAACCAGATTTATGGCCCAGACGTCGAGATCATCTCGCACGAGTTCACGCGAGACATGATCGTCGCGGGCGAGTCCAACAAGGGCAAAACTTACACAACGATGATGGCGGGGCTACCCCAAACAATTTCTGACCTCAAAGCACAAGTCTCAGCGACCACAGACCAGGCTGAACGCGCCGAGTTAGAACGCCAGCTTCAAATTCAGCAGAATTACGCGGTCGCTGCCGATTCGGTGGAACCGACTCCTCCGACGATTACTCTCACTGACCAACTCTCCCTCTTCGGTGGTGACCGAGAAATCCGAATGATACACCTGGGCAGAGCGCACACCGGCGGGGACGTGGTCGTGCATCTTCCTGGAGAACGGATAGTGATTACCGGCGACCTGATCGTTGATGGGACTCCATACATGGGTGACGGTTACCTGACGGAGTGGATAGGCACACTCGATAACCTGCGAGAGTTGGACTTCGATGTGATTCTCCCCGGCCATGGACAGCCACTCCACGGCAAGTCGCAGATCGACAATCTGCAAGCATACATTTCGGACTTGTTGTCCAAGATCACTGACGCACATGCCGCTGGAACTCCCGCGGAAGACGCAGCCCAGAGCATTGATATGATGGCGCACGCCGGGAACTTCCCCGGCATCGTTGAAGTTGGCGTTAGTCCTGCCGCGGTCGAACGAGCATACGAACTCTTCGACCAGGGAAATTAGCGTCGGCGGATTGAAACCGAAGATAAGGCCGAATCTCCGCCTAGATTGCGGAGATTCGGTTGTGCTTGATTAAGAAGCAACCAACTCGAATATCAGGAAATAAGGGACGCGGTGGCAGTCATCAAGGTCGGGATTCTGGCGAACTTGCTCCTCTGTTGGTCGCGGCTCGACCTTGCGGCGTATCATGAATCCGCCCTCAGCGACCATCTCGCTCAACTCAGTAAAGGTGTGATACCAACGGGGAGTCTCCCAATTCGCAGTTAGCCTCCCCATGCTCCACGGCGTCACGCCAACGCGGGATTCGAAGTAGCTGAAATTTGTGATAATTCCGACACAGAATTTGTGTGGCCAGACGGTTATTCCCAATCGGCAATGCGCGTCGGTCGCGCAAATTCCGGTTTATGGAACACCAGGAGCGTAATCTGTGCCGATGTGGCCCTTGTTTTCAAGTTCGGTATACTCGTCATCCGAGAGTCCCATTACTTCTTTGTAGACGTACTCGTTGTCTTCTCCCAGGGCGACCGGATGGCGGCGGAGGTGGTTGGGCGTTTTGGACATCCCGAATATCAGTCCTGGATACGAGCGCGTTCCGGTGTCAGGGCTTGTGAGTTCCTCGAAGAAACCTCGTTCGTTGAGGTGGATGCAGTTGTATGCGTCCGCCTCGTTCTGGACAGGCCCCGCTGGGACTCCCGCGTTCTGGAGCCTGTGGAACAGGTCGTAACGCTCCTGCGTCCTCGTCCACGCTGTGATGTGGCTGTCCAATTCTTTCTGATTTTGCCATCGGCTCACCGGGTCACCGAACATTGGGTCTGATGCCCAATCAGGATCGCCCATGACTTCGGTTAGGCCGCTCCATTCTTCCGGAGTTCCGACGTCGATGACTATCCATCGGTCTTCTCCCTGGCAGGGATAGACATTGTGGGGAGCGTGGGAGCGATGGCGGTTGCCCTGTGGCTCGGTAATCCGACCGTTCATCGAGTAATCCATCATGAACTCGCCCATGTAAGGAATGAATCCTTCGGCAAGGGCCATCTCGATCTGCTGGCCTTTGCCGGTGCGCTTTCGCTGTCTCAGAGCCAGCATTACAGCGAACGCCCCTTGGACTCCGGCCGCCGCGTCGCCGGTGAATGAGTCTCCGGTCATCGAGGGGTCGAGGTCCGGGTAGCTTCGAATGTGGTGATGCCCGGCCATGCCTTCCATGTGGGTTCCGAAAGTCCGGTAGTTCTTGTACGGGCCGTCCAGACCGTAGCCCGGCATGCGGAGCATTATCAGCTTTGGATTGACTTTTGATAACTCCTCGTAAGTCGCGTTGGCGCGTTCGATAGTCTCAGGGACGTTGTTCTCCACGAACACGTCGGACTCGGCGATGAGTCGACGGAACATCTCCTGACCTTCAGGAGTCATGATGTCCAGCGTCATGCTACGCTTGTTGCGGGCGTGGCTGTTGAACGCAGGTGAGCGGTTGTATGGTCGCTCGCCCGCTTCGTTGTCAGGAAAGGACATGAACAGCGCGCTGCCTGTGCCTTTGGCCCTGTCAACCTGAGCCTGGGTGATATGGGCCGCGGTGCCTCGCGTCGAGGGCTGCATGCGGCTCCGAGGCTCCACGCGGATGACCTCTGCGCCCCACTCGGCCAGAAGCTGTGTGCAGTGTGGGCCGGCCCACACCAGTGTCACGTCGACTACTCGGATTCCTTCTAGCGGGAGTTTTTTGCTCATTCTTGTGTCCTCGTTGGCCGTCAGCCTTTAGCCGTCAGTTCATGGTTTGACTGCCCTCGTTGCGATGTAGGATGGCATGTATTTTGAGACAGGGTCGCCTTTCCGATAGGCTTCATAGAAACCGCATATCAGGAATCCCGCGTCAATCTGTCCGCTTATCTGGTCGTCCAGAGTGTGGCTAAATTCCAGAGGGTCATCCGCGCCATCTATATCGAGCCTTTCCTGCTAGGTGATGCTGGTTATGTCGGAATGGGAGGGCGTATTTTACCTGGATGACGCGCTGCTCGTCGACCAGCTTGTTGTCAAAGGTGTACATGATGGGATTGACGATTCCTGCCAGCATC
>DCAW01000195.1:0-7353 GCA_002313895.1 Dehalococcoidia bacterium UBA1123 | reverse complement strand
AGATGTTGGAGACTGGATGAAATATCAGGTCGTAGCTCTCGCTCTGGAAAACGCCCAGGTCTCGCATGCCGCCCTCAACCGTTGTCAGTTCGAGGTTATGCTTCTGGGTGACTGTGCGGTCGCCTTCCAGTTGCCGGGGCGAGTTGTCGAACACCGTGACGCGAGCGCCTGCTCCAGCCAGTACAGGCCCTTGCTGTCCCCAGCCAGATGCCAGACATAGGACATCCAGGCCGTCCAGTTCACGGAACCAGTCTCGGGGCATGGGTTTCGAGTCGGTCAGCAGAATTTGCCATACACCATGCCGAGCGCCGTCGATAACCTGATCGCTGAACGGGACCGTCCACTCGTTGCCGTTCTCGACTTGTTTGTCCCAGGCTGCGCGGTTGTATATTCTGACATATTCTCGGGCGGTATTCGGATTGGGCAACCTAAATTGCCCCGGACTCTCTCAAGAGTGAAATGACCTGCGTGGTGTGCCCGAGATTCTCCAGCACCTCCACAGTATGCTGGCCCAATAGAGGGGCGGGACTGCGAGGCGGGAGTTCGGCGCCTGACATCTTGAAGGGTCGACCCGGGTATGTAAGCTCTCCAGTCTCTGGATGGTCTATGGTGTCCCAGTAGCCTCGAAACTCGAAGTGCGGGTCTTTGAAAATGTCTTCAACGGTGTTTATGGGACCGGCGAGCAGTTGGTTATCCTGAGCCTCGTTGACCGCTTCCAGCTTGGTGTGTTCCATCAGCCACGGGATATAGTATTCGTCGAACGCCATCGCCACGTCCGGGTCCGACCTGCCGGCCGGGTCTGCGAACTTCGGATCGTCGGCCAATTCAGGGTGGCCTATCATGTTACTGATGTTTCGAAACCGGGGGCCGAATCCCAGAATATTCACAAATCCATCGGCGCACGGCCTGGTGCCCGACGCAACCCGATATCCCGGATCGGGCCTGGAATATGACTCGCCGGTGTATGCGTGGGCTGTCAAGTAGATTACGCGCCGGTCGCGAAATCCAGCCTGAGTCTCGTATATGGATATGTCGACATTCTGGCCTTCGCCGGTGTCCTCGGCGTCCCACAGCGCAACCATTGTCGCGTAGGCGCCGACGGAACCGGCGTGCATGGCGACGATATTTCCTGCCAGCTTCAACGGCTCGTAGTCGGCGTGGCCGGTTATGTTCATCGGGCCGCCCATTGCGTAGGCAACGATGTCGCTGGACTTCATTTCGCGGTAGGGACCGGTCTGTCCGAAGTTAGAAATCGACGTCAGAACGATGGCGGGATTTATCTTTTCCAAAACGTCGTATCCCAGTCCCAGGCTGTCCATCATGCCAGGTCGGAAATTTTCGATCACTATGTCTGACTCGCGGACCAGTTCCTTCACAACGCCGACGCCGTTAGGGTGTTTCAGGTTGATGGTGATGCTCCGCTTGTTGATGTTGAGATGTAGAAACAGGCCGCTTTTTTCTGGATGAGGCTGGTCGTTCTGGAAAGGGCCAATGGAGCGCGCAGGGTCGCCTGAAGGCCGCTCAACTTTGATTACATCAGCGCCGTAATCGGCCAGAAGCTTTGTGCATTGCGGCCCGGCGACGTGATGGGTCAGATCCAAAACTCGGACACCTTCAAGCGCGTTGTCGAACATATCTTTAGTCACACCTCTCTACGTGGCGTAAGTTCACCGTGGGGATGGAAACACGCTATCAGCGAACCAGGAACCCGTCAAGCGGTCAACGCTCGGAGTTTAGTTTACGGTAAGGGACTTGCCGTCTGTGGTCATGGTTACGGAGCCGAAATCGAACGTAGAGGCCCGCAACACACCGATCACGAGGAAAGGCAATGCTAGAAGGGGGAGGAGCCACCAACGCATGGTGACGACCAACACCGGCATGAGATGCTGATAAGAAAAGCACGCTCGTCATCATTGGGAGGTTCGAGTTCGTCCCTATGATGACACCCGTGACAAAACCAACGGACACAATCGAGAGTCTCAAGTTGTTACTCTATCGCACGAATTGGCGCACCGAGTGTACTATGTCACCAATCGCGACATTAAAGCATGAATATGGGTTCGTGGGTCGGGCTTGCATTTGGAGCAGCGCTGGTGACGTTGACGGGTGAGGCCTTTTGGATCGCCATTGGCGTTGGAATTGGGGCTGCAACGGGCTCTGCCACAAAATCCAAGAAAAGCGATGACGAATCATACCGTTGCCCATCATGAACTGGTCGACCGTTTGGCGAAGGGGCTCCATGTCCGCGTCCCTGCCGATTGGCGGCGAGTCGAGGCCTTGGATCCCCTGAAGACTGCCGGGCGCTGCTTTCGCGCCAATTACCCTGAAAGGGTTAACCGGTGCGGCCTTGCCTCGCACTTCGATTCCCCCAAGGGCCTCGAAGTCAAAGAGCGGCGCGATGAGCCTGTCGGTGTCTCTAGAAACCTGAATTGTGCCCGCTGTGGCAGTTTGCTCCATCCGAGCGGCCAGATTCCAATTTTGAAAGCAATTCAGGCGGAATATACTGCGCCAGCCTCTCCTAAACAGACTCGGTGATAGGTTCGGGTTCAGGAGGCGCAACCGGGGTTGAAGCGACCGCTGGAGGCGTCGACGCTTCCCCTATCTGGTGTCCGCAACCAAAGCAGAATCGCGCTTCTGGCGGAAGCTCGGTGCTGCACGGAGGACAAGTGCTGGCCTGGGCAGCGCCACACTGCATGCAGAACTTGGCCTGGTCAGGGTTGTTCGCTTGACAACTCGAACAGATCATGAGGGCCTCCGTCGAAGCTAGGAAAGAGAAAAGTTCCGAAGTAAGATGACACGCGCAGGGAGTTATGCAAACAACGCTGGCACGTGCGCGTCGGATTTCGGAATTATGACGCCAACCGTCTAACCGCATCTTCGTCGATCTCGATTCCCAGTCCTGGGCCGGTCGGCACGGCCACGAAGCCGTCCACCTGATCGAAGGGCTCGGCGACCAGGCCATCGCGAATCCCGCTGGGCGTTCGGTCGAACTCCATCACCGGTTCCTGGACGAAAGGCTCGGGGTCGTGGGACGGCGGACATGGAGGCAGTGTCGCCGCAATGTGAAGAGTTGCCGCTATCATGATGGGAGAACCCCAGACGTGAGGGTTGACCTGGATTCCCAACGAATTTGCCATCATCGCGACGTTCCGCATTTCCGTGATGCCGCCGACGTTGATCACGTCCGGCTGGACGATGTCGTAGGCTCGGCGAGTCAGAAAGTCGTTGAACTCGTAGCGAGTGCGTAGATTTTCTCCGCCGGAGATTGCCATGGGCAGGGCAGATTTGACCTGAAGGTAACCCTCGACGTCCTTTGCGTTCACCGGCTCCTCGAACCACAGGACGTCATGCTCGGCCAGTCGTTGCCCTATTCGTATGGCCGATGGGGCGTTGTATCCCTGGTTGGCGTCCACCATCAGCTTGATGTCCGGGCCGATGGCGTGCCTCAGGGCGGCGACTCGGTTAATATCCTCGTCCATAGGCAGTCCGCCGATCTTGGTTTTCATGCCTTTGAAGCCAGCATCCACGTAGCCGGTGGCCTCCTCCAGCAGCCTGGTAGGAAATTCGCCCTCTGTGTAATATAGCCCGGTTGCGTAAACTGCTATCTTGTCCCTTATCTGGCCGCCCAAAAGCTCAGAGACCGACAGGCCGGTGGCCTTGCCCGTGATGTCCCACAGAGCGCTGTCAACGGCGCTAATCGCGCTACCGCCTAAACCGCCGGCCAAGTTGGCGTTGTAGAGCAGCGAGAACATCTTCTGCCATAGGCCGATTCGATTCGTTGGGTCTTCACCGATCAGGTTTGGCGCGAAGATGTCATGGACGACTGTCGCAGCTGGGCCGCCCGATCCCTCACCCCATCCGATTATGCCCTCGTCTGTCGTCACCTTGACGATGCCGACCGATCGGTGATCTATCCAACCCTGGGACCAACCGAAGGGCCGGTCCAGTTGCGATGTGAGGTTGAAGGTCTCGAAACCCGTGATTTTCATATACATTCCTCTTATTGGGTTGGGCAGAGTTTAGCAACGGGTTTTCGACCAGTCAAACACTCAGGCTTGCGCTGGCAACTCACGTGATATCGAGCTTGACATTGACCAAGTTGGCGGTGACAATCGCACCCATCCCACACGCATCGGAGTCGTGTCTGTCGATGACATCCCGCATATCCTTGGTCGAAACCCTTCGGGACCTGCCGCCTGAATGGCCCGACAATCCCCTTCCCTGGATTCGAGACAATATAGCATCAAGCGGCGAAAAGATGGCCGTCGTGGACGACGACCCCACCGGGACGCAGACGATATACGGCGTTGCAGTTCTCACTGACTGGTCGTTGGATACGATCCGGTCTGAGTTGGAATCAGACCTTCCTGCGTTTTTCATTGTCACCAACTCCCGGGGCATGCCGCCATCCGAGGCCGGGGCTGTCAATAAGGAAGTGGGCAGGAATCTGCGAATTGCGCTTGATGCCTCAGATCGGAAGGTCGCAATACTCAGTCGCGGAGATTCCACGCTTAGAGGCCACTATCCGGGAGAGGTCGACGCGCTGGATCAGGGTTTAGGCGGAGGGTTCGACGCTCGAATTTTTGTGCCGTTTTTCCTTGAAGGCGGTCGCTACACCATAAATGACGTCCACTATGTATCCGACGGAGATTGGTTGACCCCCGCAGGCGACACCGAATTCGCCAGAGATACCGCCTTCTCCTACATTTCGTCCAACCTCCGGCAATGGGTGGAGGAGGCTACAGGCGGCGAGGTGCCGTCCGGCGATGTCGCAGCAATTTCGCTGGACGATATAAGGGTCGGAGGCCCAGGCCGCGTGGCTTCTCTGGTTTCGGAGCTTGAAGGCGGGCGGACCTGCATCGTAAACGCCGCTAGCATGAGAGATATTGAAGTGGCGACCCAGGGGCTAATGATCGCCGAGGCGCAAGGAAAAAAATTTCTGTACCGCACAGCCGCGTCCATGATGAGGGCGCGACTCGGGCAGGCGGCTCCCGCGCTGTTGACCAGAGACGACCTGCGTCTGCCAAACTCTGGAGGAGCGCTGATCGTCATCGGGTCCCACGTTCCCAGGACGACGGGCCAATTGAACGAGTTGTTGGCGATGCCCGGAATCCACGGTGTTGAGGTGAACGCTAACTCTTTGGTGTACGATGCCGTAGAGTTGGAGGTCGCGAGGGTAGCTAAGACGGTCAACGAGAATCTGTCCCAGCGCCGGGACGTCGTGGTTTACACGAGCCGAGAATTGTTGATCGGAGAAGGCGCCGAGCAAAACCTGATGATCGGGCAGAAGGTGTCTGACGGGCTGGTTGCCATCGTCGATGCGATTGACGTGAGGCCTCGTTACCTGATTTCCAAAGGAGGCATGACTACTAGCAACATCACGACCAAATCGCTCGGAGTCAGGAGAGCGGTGGCTCTGGGTCAGATATTGCCCGGGATTCCCACGTGGCAACTTGGGGCGGAGTCTCGGTTCCCCGGACTCGTGTTCGTGGTTTTTCCTGGGAATGTCGGGGATCCGGGCGGATTGGTGGACATGGTGAGCAAACTGGCGATTCCAGGATGACGTAAACTCAGGTGGCCCGGAGTATTCTTCATAACGCCCAATCAGAAACGACAATATTGGAGCAGGCCAAGACAGGCTAGCTAATTACAAAAGGGAGAGCAAAAATGGGCAAACTAGATGGCAAAGTGGCGATAATCACGGGAGCCAGCAGAGGAATCGGCCGAGACATGGCCGTGGTGTTCGCTCGCGAAGGGGCGAAGGTCGTGGTGTCGGCACGCACCGAAAAAGAGGGCGATTTCCGCATCGAAGGCAGCATTGAGACGGCGGTCAACCGCATCAAAGCAGAGGGCGGCGAGGCCGTGGGCATCCGATGTGACGTGACCAAAGAGGAGGACTACCAAGCGCTGTTCGACCAGACCGTCGAGCAGTACGGCAAGATTGATATCCTGGTCAACAACGCTGCTGTTCTTATCCCAGGCAAGATCGAGGATATGCAAGTTCGTCACTGGGACCTGCTCTATCGAATAAACATCCGAGGCCCGTTCGTCGGCTGCAAGCTGGTCATGCCATACTTGCGAGAGAATGGCGGCGGCCACATCATCAATATATCCTCCGTTGGCGCCATCGGCCCGGGGGAAGGCCCGTACACTGAGGTCGGCGGCGGCGGCACAGCTTACGGCGCAGGCAAGGCCCACATGGAGCGGTTTACTCAAGGGATGGCGGCAGAGGTCTGGCAGGACAACATCGCCGTGAACTGCCTGTCGCCTAGAGGAGGCATCGCCTCCGAAGGACAGCGTTGGTTTAGGCAGGGAACCCCCTATGCAGGGGCGCGTGAGGACGGCATCATCATGGGCGATGCCGGAGCCATAATGTGCGAGAAGAACCCCAAGACCTACACCGGCAAAATCCTCTACGACGAGGACGTGCTGTCCGACGCCGGCGTGACTGATTTCTCCATATATCCAGTCATTACCGATTAGAGCTTTCGGCGATCAATGATTAGCTAAAAGCACATCGTCATGCCGAGACCGCAGTCGAAGAATCTAGTCGTGAAGAGATGACTTGTTGATTTGCGACCAGATTCTTCGCTTTGGCACGGTGATGCTGGCTAATTTGGCTTGTGGGAGAGGAAACAAAACAATGCTTGCAGACTTCGTGGAAGTTCAGACCTCCGACGGAATGACCTTGGGCGGCGCCTACTTTGCCCCTGCGGATGTTGACCGTGGGTCGTCGGTGGAGGCGGTGTGTTTCTTTCACGGCGACGGAGGGCATTTCTACCGTCCGCTGTATCTGGAGTTGGGGCAGCGGCTTGCCGAGCGGGGAATCGCGTTTTTGGCGGCCAACCGTCGAGGGCACGACACCGTGTCCGCCGGAGCAAGGGGTGGACCTCCAAAAGGCTACGCCTATGAGTCGGTGGACGAATCGCGTCTCGATTACGCTGCTTGGCTGGAGCTTCTCAGAGAGCGAGGCCATCGGCGTATCGTGATCGGAGGACATAGCGGAGGCGCGGTTCGCTCGGTTTACGCTCAGGCGAAAGAGCAGTTTCCAGAGGTGGTCGCAGTCCTGCCCGTCTCGCCCGGTGAATACAACTACGAGGGTCTCAAAGAGTTGCACCCTGACAATTTCCTGCGGGTCTATCATGACGCCACCCACGAGGTCGCTGAGGGCCGACCCCACACCTTTTTCACTCCTGGCATGCCGTGGGGGTCCACGTGGTCGGCCAGCGCGTTTGTGGACTGTTTTAACGCCGACAATCGTTACAGCGTCACAGCCCGGGTTGAGGAAGTCGAGTGTCCAGTCATGTTCATCTTCGGCTCAGAGGAGTGCGAAGGCCCGCAGGTCCTGCCCGC
>DCAW01000099.1 GCA_002313895.1 Dehalococcoidia bacterium UBA1123 | reverse complement strand
CATGGCTGCACTATCGAGCGGAGTAGCCATATCCTTCACCACCCGTCAAATAACAACCTCCGCTGAGACGGTGCCCATACTTCAGCGGGCAAAAGAGTCATCCTTCAGACCTCCTCCTAATTCATGAAATAGGAGAAGGGTTTATTAATTGGGGATATACCCTAGTGGGGTAGGTTAACCTTGCTCGGCACAATCGATGGGCCTTATTCAAGTAATAATCTGCTTCTAATCCTTAATAACATTCTCGCTAACCTTCCAGTAGTCCAATAGCATCTTCTAGATGATTAGCCGTTACAGATAGATATATCTTTGTGGCGATTGGTTTTCTGTGTCTCAATAAGCAGTTAGAGCGGTTGGTTGCCTAGAATTATCTGACGAAACCGCTATACTGCTAGCTACGGGCAGAGGAATATAGCTCAGTGGTAGAGCGGTCGGCTCATAACCGATTGGTCACAGGTTCGAACCCTGTCGGGCCCACTCCTTGGCTTGTTCACTTCTGCTTGCGATCACCGCGCGTCGCCTGCTTCCTGGAAACCATTCAAGCCAACTTGAGCCCGTAGACGGACGGCTTGTTTGCCAGTAGTCCAAATCTGTTTATGCGCGCGACCAGATGTTCGCTTTTGTCTGTCGATATCACAGGCCATCCGAAAAATGACGTTGACGCCAGACGCCTCCAACAGCAAGAATTGATACAGTTCATTGGCTCCATAATTTGAAACAAGAAACGAACGTAGGTGGATGACGGGAAAAATGACGATCGCAAAAATAGCGGTGTTCACGCTACTTGCTTTGGTATTCCTGGGATTCGGCGGCGGATTTCGAGCGGCGGCTGTCTCGGCCCATGTTGGCGGAGACAGCTTCGAGATATTCCGGGGCCAATCTGATGCCTTCGAGGTAACGATTGACGTTTCCCCTAGAACGCCTGTCGTCGGGCCGGTCCACTTCACGGTAAAGGTGTCGGACACGGCAACGGCGAAAATCGTAACCGACGCCCGTATTCTAATCGTTGTTTTCGACGAAGAGGACGCGCCCACGATTCAAACGCTAGTGTTGAACACTCCCCTTACGCCGGACTTCTACGAGGGCAACCTCACCTTCGAACTTCCGGCTCGCTATACGCTGAGGGTTGACCTGGATAGCCCAACCCTCGGATCGACAAGCTTCAGGGCGCCTTTCACCGTGAGGTCTGGCACGCCCATAGAAAATCCGTTGGGGACATGGATTTTCTTGTTGGTGACTGTGGCGATCATAGGCGGCACAGTATACGTTGGATTCAGCGCCAAGAAGGCACAGCGGCGACGAGCGACGATAGCCTAGTCCAGAACGTCGTTCAACACCAATCGTTCGCCCTCCTGATGGAACGTCACTGTCACAAGATTTCCCTGGAGCATATGCTCGCGCAGATGGCTGGGCGTAAATCCTGAGAAAATCCGGTTGTCCGCTTCCAGAAGGAAGGACTCTCCCGTTTCGGTCTCCACTGTGATGGACTCGACCTCCAACAGTGAGGCCGCCTTCACGTCAGTCAAACGTCCACGCACGGTGAGTTCGTCAGCCGACGGTGACTCCGCGCCCCCTCCTCCACAGCCTAGCGACAACGCGATCATGACCATCAAAATCAGCATCTCCAATTTGCCCATCATCGGTTATCCGAAGAAACCTGGACATAAAACAAATTGACTGTCCAGAGAGGATTTTCGTAGTGTTGTGTCGAGGATATTTTTGCTATGCGTTTTATACTTTTATCAGTTTTGTTCATGGTTGGATTCGCCCTCTGGGGCGTCACCTCCGCGGTTCCTGCCGTCCAGGCCCAAACGCCTTCGGATCGGCTCACTGTGCTGATAATCGACAGAGCGTCGATTCAGGGTAGCCAGGAAAACATCGACCTAATTAACTCATTTCTGGGCTTATTTTTCAAACTGAAAGAGGGACAGCCCTTTGTGTTCATCCAGTTGGATGATCCGACTATTCCCCTCGGTCCGGTAGAGACTGACCGCGAAGACTTCAGCGGCGTCCGCGCTCAACTTGACGAGGCGTTGTTGGCGACCAGCACGCCGAGCGTCGGGCTGGCCGGCACGCTTGCGGAAGTGTACAACCTGCTCAACGGTCTCAGCGCCGGCGCCGAATCCGTCATATATTTCGTCACCGCGTCAGATTCAGGCACAAATCCAGACGCCAGATTCGACAGGCTCGAGCCTATTTTGAATCTTCATATTGAGGCTGGATGGCCCGTTTTCACCGTCGTGCTTCCAGGAACGAACCCTGGGTTCGGGAGAGTCCTGCAGGATGTTTCGGACAAAACAGGCGGCGAGTCTTATTTTCTTGACACCCCAGACGGTTTCAGAGATTTTACAGATAGGACTCTTCGCTTGGAAAGCAAGGGATCATTGACCGAGGTGGACAGCGCCGTGTTAGACCCGGACACGGTAATCGAGATTAGCCTGAACATCGCCCCCGGCACCGATAAGACCACGCTAATGTTCTTCAAAGATAACGAAGTCACAGACTTTCGGTTGAAGAACCCCTACGGCTTCGAGGCGTCGACCGGCGATCGAACCTCTTCATCCTTTGTCGAGCTTCCCCATCTTGTGATGTGGGAGCTTGTCGGCCCCATGGCAGGGAAGTGGCAGATCGAGGTCCGAGGCAACCAGGGTCAGATTTCAGTCTGGGTGATCTCCACTAACAAGTACACGCTGGGCCTTCAGGATTTCGGAGCCGTCCCAGTCGGGGAGCCGACGACCATCACCGCGTTTATCACTGAAGACGGAACACGAACTACGGTTGAAAGCGCCAGGCTGTCGGTGAAGGTGACCGCGCCGGACGGGTTGTCGATTATCCATGAGCTCAATGACGACGGTGTCGATGGAGACGCCGTCGCCCAGGACAGTCACTATGCGGTGACGATTCCACCGCTGACCGCTGAGGGCGAATATCGTGTGGACCTGGAGCTTTCGTGGCCCGGTTTTGAACACACGATAAACGCCCGCGGCTCCTTCCAGGCTCAGACGTTCCCTGCCCTCTCTGTCACTCTGGAGCGAACGGAACTGCTGATTCCCGGAGACCGGGCCAAGATCGCGACGGTATTCGCCAACGTCAACGGCCAGCCTTTCTCCGTGCTTGTCGAGGACATCACTTTGGAACTGGCGGCCAACGTGGGCGAAGCGGGCAACCTCGAGCTGGTCCCACAGAGCGTCATCACCCAGGGCCGAGCCTTTATGTACGATCTTTTCTACACTCCGGGGGCAGAGGCGTTTACCACAGTGATCATGCGCCTTAACCTTGAGTACGCAGGGCGACAACATTCTTTCGCCACCGACACGCTGATCCTGTCTTCGTACCTGCCCACGCCTGTGCCTGCGCCTCTTCCAACTCCATTCCTGCTGACCGCCGTGCCTGTTCCGACACAGGCGCCGCTTCCAATTCCCGTTCCTGCCCCTGTGATAACAGACGACGAACCGCCGATCATCCTGATCGTCGTGTTAGCGGTAGTAGGCGGAATAATCGTGATTCTGGTGATATTCCGGCTGTCCCGCCCGACGCCGCACGGTTTCCTATACAACGATCAGGGCGAGGTGGTGGTGGACTTTGCCGGTCTGGTGCGTTCTCCCATGTCGAACCTTATCTCCCGCAATGTCGTTCGAGGAGTTGAGGTCGGAATCCCTGGGCTAGAGGGCGTGACGTTCACATTCCGAGGCTCCGGCGTGTTCATGTCCAGCATGCAAGTCGCTCCGGCCACAGTCAGGGTCAACAACCAACCGCTAATTGAGGAACGCGCCATCGACGACAGCACATGGATCGGCACGTCCGGCAGGCTCTACAAATTCTCGACCAAACCTGCGCCACGGACCGAGGACTGACATTCTGAGTGCACCTTCGGTCCGCATTTTAACCGCCGACCGTCCCTATAAAAAGTGGACACATCATATTGGGGTTTCCACTTGCATCGTTCGGATATGCTCCGGCAGAGTGTTGCTTAACTCTCTTCGATGCGAATTGTCTTTATGACGTCACCCTGTGTTCTGGCGCTACCAGGGTCCCTGAGGCTGATGTTGTTCACCACATCCATGCCGTTGGTGACCTGCCCAAACACGGAGTGGCAGGACACGCCTCGAGCGCTGCAAGGTTTTGGCGATCCGTCGGGCAGCAGTCCATCCAGAGGAGGAGTTGGAATGAACGTAATAAAGAACTGACTCCCGTTCGTGCCCACTCCGTTCCTCATTCCGGCGTTCGCCATCGAGAGGATGCCGGGGCCTGTATGCCGAAGATCGGGATGGAACTCGTTGCCGAAGCGATAGCCGGGGCCGCCGGAGCCGGTTCCCGTCGGGTCTCCGGTCTGGGCCATGAAATTTTCGAGCACCCGATGGAAAGTCACGCCATCGTAAAATCCCTCTCTCGCCAAAAACACGAAGTTATTGACTGTGTTCGGAACCTTATCGGCATGAAGCTCGATCTCGATCTCTCCGCCTTTCTCCAGTTCGATGAACGCCGTGTAGGTCTTGCTGGTGTCAATAGTCAACGCCGGGGGGGCATCGTACTGCTTCGGTCCAGAAGATGGGGCGGGCGCCGGAGCAGCCGCTGGCGCCGATGCGGGCGCGGCTGGAGCGGGAGCGGGTTCGGATTCTTCGTCCGAGTCGCATGCGAGGGCGGCCACTATGAGGATCATCAGCACGGCGGCCAGGGCGTAGCGTATATTCCAACGTGTCATCTGAGCTTTTCGCCTTCCTGAATATTTTGTTTTTGCGGCGTCGGCTGTGCCGTGTCGCCTCAGAGCCATGTTTCAGGCTGGAGATATTCTACTGTCTTTATTGCTCTCGCGCCACACCTGTCTGGTTCGGACAGTCCGGGCCAATCCGGTTCACTCGATTGTCATGAACTTTTGCCACTGTCTCTGTCGCACCACCAGAGCGATCTGCGGGTACTGCCTCCAGGATTGGGGCCAGCTACCACGAAGGAAAGCCCTAGGCAACGCAGTATCTGGCCCAGTGGGTGGAAGGTCACGACAGTCAGTCCGTTCAACAGCACGAACACGCCCATCATGAACCAGACAGCG
>DCAW01000150.1 GCA_002313895.1 Dehalococcoidia bacterium UBA1123 | reverse complement strand
AATGGCGTGGGAAAATAAGTCACTGCCAGGGGATTTTTCTTTTCCGGATATTTCCGCGACCACCGATTTTGCCCTTACGAATGCACGACCCCCTCGTATTGCGTAGCTGAAAACGTTCCTGAAACACGGGTTTCCACGACTTTCCTTGCATGTTACAATCAACGCACTTAGAGAAAGAGTTGGGCAGGAGTCGGCATCACAGCCACACTTCAGACGGGCCAGTTTTTCGGTCACATTCAAGCCATGCACATGACCCCTAGATGGCTTTACACTACCCAGTTATTACGCCTATAATGAAAACGTCCGAACCCCACTCGGGAAAGCGGTAAAATGAACGTAGAAGAACGCGACAGTACCCTAGAGCAAGACATGCTCGATAACATGGATGGGCTCTTGGACGCCGATGACGAGGATATGGACGATCTCCTCGGTTCCCAGGAACAGGGCATGGGCGAGCTTCTTGACTCCATGGCTCCTATAAAACCAGTTCGCAGAGGCGATGTCGTAGAAGGCGTCGTGATGCGGGCGGATGCAGACGGCATCTTCGTGAATATCGGCCAGAAGGCCGAAGGCCATGTGCCTCCAACAGAGATGCGAACCCTTAACGAAGATGAACTCGCCGAACTGGATGTCGGCGTGTCAGTATTAACGATGGTAGTTCGACCTGAGACTGCCGATCAACCAGCAATCCTCTCTGTCGACCGCGCGGTGGGTGAGCAGGGTTGGAGGTACCTGGAAAAAGCCCTGGATAACGGCGAAGTGATTATTGGCGCGATCACAGGTTTCAACAGAGGCGGATCAATCGTCGAAGTTGAAGGCGTGCAAGGTTTTGTGCCAATGTCCCAACTTGTCAGCGTGTCCCGCGACCATTTCCGTATGTATCAGGACGGTGAGGGAGAGGTTGACCCAGAAATTGACGCCGCCAGGAAAGAGGCGCAAGCTGAAGACATAGGCAAATCCCTCCAGATGAAAGTTTTGGAGGTTAATCGAGGGCGCAATCGGGCCATATTCTCTGAGAGACAAGCTGTTCAGGAGATGAGGGACGAACAGAAAGCGCGATTGATCGAGGAGCTTACCGAAGGCGAGATTCGGATGGGCAAGGTCACAGGCATCAGCAGTTTCGGGGCCTTCGTGGACCTGGGCGGCGCCGACGGCCTCATCCATATCTCTGAGCTTTCGTGGAGCCTAGTCAACTCACCGGATGAGGTCGTGAAGGTCGGCGATGAGTTGGACGTTTACGTTCTGCGGGTCGATGCCGAGAACAAAAAGATTGCTCTGAGTCTCCGCCGGTTGCAACCGGAACCGTGGGAGACAATTCACGAACGGCATGCCGTTGGTGACATAGTTCAGGCGACAATTACTAAATTAACAAACTTTGGGGCCTTTGCGCGCGTCGAAGATAGTGTAGAAGGCCTCGTGCATATATCCGAACTTTCCACGAGGATGATAACTCACCCTCGGGAAGTTGTTAAGGAGGGCGAAGAAGTGCAGGTTAAGATCCTTCGCATAGAGCCAGATCGCAGGCGGCTGGGTCTCAGTCTAAAGCAAGCTGCCGAAGAGGCATACTTCCAAGTCTAGCCCGATCATGACATTCCTCTTGAGGAGAAACTGATAATGGCAAGCAGGTTCGAAAAGTTCTCGGAGAGGGCACGCAGAGTCCTTTCCCTGGCCCAGGAAGAAGCTCAACGCTTCAATCACAACTACATTGGCACGGAGCATATTCTGCTCGGCCTTGTTCGCGAGACGGACGGAGTAGCCGCCAAGGTTCTCACGAGCCTCGGAGTAGAACTGACCAAAGTCCGATCCGCGGTGGAGTTCATCATCGGCAGAGGTGAACGCGCTACCCCTGGGGAGATTGGCCTCACGCCAAGAGCAAAAAAGGTCATTGAGCTCGCTGTTGATGAAGCTCGACGACTCAGCCATAACTACATCGGGACCGAGCATCTGCTCATCGGGCTTCTTCGCGAAGGCGAAGGCGTTCCCGCCGGTGTTCTGGAGAGCCTGGGGGTCAACCTGGATAAGGTCCGGGGCGAAACCAGCAGGATTCTGAGCCAGAGCGCTTCACAGTCTCAGGGCAGCGGCAGTGGCCGCACAAAAACACAGACTCCGACCCTCGACCAGTTGGGTATCGACCTGACTGCCGCGGCGCGAGCGGGCAAGCTTGATCCAACAGTAGGGCGAGAACAGGAGATTCAACGAGTCACCCAGATTCTCAGCCGCCGCACTAAGAACAACCCGGTTCTGGTCGGCGAGCCAGGGGTCGGCAAGACCGCTATCGTCGAAGCTCTGGCCCAACGAATCGCATCCAACGACGTTCCAGGCACTTTGCAGGGCAAACGGCTTGTGACCCTGGATATGGGCGCGCTGGTCGCAGGCACAAAGTATCGCGGCGAGTTCGAGGAGCGCCTGAAAAAGGTCATCGAAGAGATTCGAGGCTCCGGCAACTGCGTGCTGTTCATCGACGAGATTCACACGATGGTCGGCGCGGGCGCCGCAGAAGGCGCGGTTGACGCTGCCAACATACTCAAGCCATCCCTCGCCAGAGGCGAGCTTCAGACCATCGGAGCGACGACCCTGGACGACTATCGCAAATACGTCGAACGCGACCCAGCTCTGGAACGCCGATTCCAGCCCGTGAGGGTCGAAGAGCCGTCCGTTGACGAGACCATCGAGATTCTTCGGGGCGTCAAGGGCCGCTACGAAGAACACCACCAGCTTGAGATCAATGACGAGGCGCTCAGAGCCGCCGCGAACCTTGCGGCCCGCTATATCTCCGACAGGTTCCTGCCTGACAAGGCCATCGACCTGATCGACGAAGCTGCCTCCAGGGTTCGCATCAACCACAGCACTACGCCTCTTTCGGTCAAGGAAGCTACCAAGCTTTTAGAGAGCGTCAAGAAGGAAAAAGACGAGGCGATAGCCGGGCGACAGTATGAGTTCGCTGCCGAGCTTCGGGACCGGGAAGCCAAACTCGCGGACAAGCTGAGCGAGCTTGAGCAGACCTGGAAAGACGATCAAGGCTCTGAACAACCACTGGTTGACGAAGAGAACATCGCTGAAGTTGTCAGCATGTGGACCAGCATCCCTGTCACCCGACTGGCGGCCACCGAAACCGAGCGGTTGGTGCATATGGAAGAAAGGCTCGAAGAGAAGGTTATCGGCCAGAGCGAGGCGATTAACCTGGTGTCCAAAGCCGTGCGACGTGCCCGCGCAGGAATGAAGGACCCCAAACGACCGACCGGCATCTTCCAGTTCCTCGGCCCGACCGGTGTGGGCAAGACCTATCTGGTCAAGAAGCTGGCCGAATTCCTGTTTGGTTCCGAGGACTCGATGATCCGAATCGACATGTCGGAATTTATGGAACGCCACTCAGTTGCCCGCCTTGTGGGCGCGCCTCCAGGATACGTGGGATATGACGACGGCGGCCAGTTGACGGAACTGGTTCGGCGCAAGTCCTACTGCGTGATTCTCCTCGACGAGATCGAGAAGGCCCACCCAGAGGTATTCAACATTCTGCTACAAATTTTTGATGATGGACACCTGACCGACTCCAAGGGTCGGAAAGTGAACTTCCGAAACACCATCATTGTGATGACGTCCAACATCGGTTCCGATCTGATCCGGCAAGACCGCTCCATCGGCTTCTCGGCCAGAAACGAGTCTGACTCGAAATCAGAAGAGAAGTACAACCGGATGAGGGACAATGTGATGGACGAAGTAAAACGCTTCTTTCGTCCCGAGTTCCTGAACCGTATCGACGGTTCGGTGGTGTTCCATCAATTGAGCCGAGAGCACATGACCACGATTGTGGGACTGATGCTCAACGAGGTTGTCTCCAGCCTGATCGAAAAAGGGATTGATCTGGAGGTATCCGACGAAGCCAAGGACTGGCTCTGCGACAAGGGATTCGACCCTGTTTTCGGGGCCAGGCCGCTGAGGCGTGTCATCCAGGACAACCTGGAAGACAAGCTGTCCGATGCCATTTTGGCCGGAGAACTCGGCCCGGCAGACACGGCCGTCGTGGAGGTTGAAGACGACGATATCGTCGTCAAGACGAGGTCGCCTTTCACAGTCGCCTCCACATAGAAAACCGTTCACGACGATGACTGACAGAGGCCTGGGGATATTTGAGTCTCCAGGCCTCTGTTTATGATCAAAACTGCGGATTACTGATATGCCGAGGCAAACAAAAACCAGATCAGTGTTCGTCTGCGACTCCTGCGGAAACGAGTCTTCAAAGTGGGAGGGGCGATGCTCTTCATGCGGCGAATGGAACACCCTGGGCGAGATGAAAGTCTCGGCCAAGCGTTCGGCAACGGGCGGGTGGACCGGCTCGACAACAGCCATCGCGACGCCGCTAGCCGAGGTTTCCACTGAATCGACGCCGCGAATGGTGTTCTCCTCGGCCGAGGTCAACAGGGTTCTGGGCGGGGGAATCGTGTCGGGGTCTCTTGCGCTGGTTGCCGGCGATCCGGGCATCGGCAAATCGACTCTGCTACTGAAGTTGGCATCGGAAACGGGCCACGGAACAAAAGCTCTGTATGCGACCGGCGAGGAATCTGCCGCGCAGATAAAGATGCGGTCCAACAGGATGAATATTCAGACCGACGGCCTGTACGTTCTGCCTGCGACCAACGTGGATCAGGTGATCGAGCAGGCGCAATCCCTGAAGCCGAGCCTTGTCATAATCGATTCGATTCAGACAATGTTCGACGAAAGCGTATCGTCCGAACCTGGGAGCGTCGCTCAGATTCGAGAATGCACAAGAAGACTTCTAGAACATGCAAAATCGTCCAATATCCCAATGATTCTGAGCGGGCATGTAACGAAGGGCGGCGACATCGCGGGGCCGCGAATCATGGAGCACATGGTTGATGTCGTGCTTCACATGGAAGGCGATCCGGTGAGCGCGTGGCGTCTGCTGAGGGCGATGAAAAACAGGTTCGGCTCCACCAACGAGGTTGGAGTGTTTGAGATGACCAGCTCAGGGTTGAAAGAGGTTGAGGATCCCTCTGCCGCGTTCATTGCAGAGAGAGGAACGGAGTCCATCGGCTCGGTGGTCATTGCTACTCTGGAAGGCACAAGACCGCTGTTGGCGGAGGTACAGGCGCTGACATCAGCGTCGATGCTGCCGACTCCACGGCGAGTCTCCAGCGGGATGGATTTCAACCGTATGCTTCTGGTGTGCGCGGTGTTGGGCCGAAGAGCGGGAGTCAATGTGGGTGGACAGGATATTGTGGTGAACGTCACGGGCGGTCTCCACGTTTCCGAGCCTGCCTCAGACCTTGGAGTGGCGCTGACGATAGCCTCCAGCGCCCGAGACGTGCCACTGTCGCCAGGATTGGCGGCCGTTGGAGAGGTGGGGCTGAGTGGAGAGGTCCGGTCAGTGCCGCAATTAGACCGCCGGATAGCAGAGGCGGACCGTCTTGGCTTGAACAGAATCATTGTTCCCGCGAGACAATGGGACAAGAATGCCAAATCGAAGTCGATAGAAGTTGTCCCTGCATCCACGATACGGCAGGCGCTCCAGGCGGCATTGCCCAGGGCGTAGGCGCGATCTTAACAAGCGTTAAATACTCATGATTAGAAGAGCAATTGGGGGCGTAAACTGAGAAACGCATATTTTCAATGCATCGGCGGGGCTAGCGGAGACATGATCCTTGGGGCGACGGTTGACGCCGGAGCGCCGTTGGAAGTAATCACCTCGGCAATCGACTCCATGAATGTAAAAGGCGTCTCCATCACTTGCCAGAATGCACAACGGGCAGGCCTGAACGGCAAGCTCGTGGAGGTGCATCTGGACGAACAGGCCAAACGCCCCCGCAGCATCCAAGAATTTGTGGACACCGTGGAGGGCAGCGGCCTCTCCGAAACTGTGATTGGACGCGCGACAGCGGTGTTCCGGCGCTTGGAAGAGGCAGAAGCGCGGGTGCATCAAACGCCCATAGAGGGCGTGCATCTGCACGAGTTGGGTACGCTGGACACGCTGGTGGACGTCGTGGGCGGCATCGTGGGCCTTGACTCGCTGGGAATTGACAAGCTGTACTCGTCACCGTTCCCGACTGGCTCCGGCGTCATCAAGAGCGAACACGGCGTTCTGCCTGTGCCTGCCCCGGCGACGTCGGCGCTTATGGCTCTGGCAAAGGCGCCTACGGTTCCTGCTCCAGGCGGCGCGACCCAGACAGGCGAGATGGTCACCCCCACGGGCGCAGCTATCATCACGACCCTTGCAACCTTTAGGCAACCTGCGATGAACCTGGAGAATATAGGCTATGGCCTCGGGTCGAGAGAAGCGCGAGACTACCCCAACGCGCTGGCCCTCTGGATTGGCGAAGAGAACCGCGTATCTTACACCAACGAGTTGATTCTCATTGAGACCAACGTCGACGACATGACTGGAGAACTGCTGGGATACGCCCAAGAGTTGCTGTTTGACATGGGGGCACGGGACGTCTGGTTCACGCCGATTCAGATGAAGAAGAGCAGGCCCGCTACGATGGTCAGCGTCATTGTGTCACAGGAGCTTGAGGCCCCGACTATTGAAATCCTGATGCGCGAGACCACAACGCTCGGTGTGCGCGTCCGGCCTCTCTCACGATACGAAGCAGATCGAGAACAGGCCACCGCGGTCACTGCCCTGGGCGAAGTGTCAGTAAAAATCAAGTTGCTTAACGGCGTTGCCATCGCCGCATCTCCTGAATACGAGGACTGCAAGCGAATTGCTCAGGAGCAGGGCATGCCTCTCCAAGAGGTATATCGGATCGTGAAACGGGACGCCGAGGCCCAATTGCTGGAGGGCTAGTCGCTGTCAGGTATTCAAGGGAAGCTGTCAGCGGTCAGCTATCAGACCAGGCGATCACAATAGCCTGTCATGCTCAGTCGAGGCGAAGCATGTGGTCGCACGCAATTCGGCGCTTGCGTCACTCACGACGAGATTCTTCAAGGCGGTGCAGTATTGAGTGTTCTGACATCTGAAACCCTCTAACGTCCCCTTAGGCGGTGCAGGCTTTGGATGTTTGGCAGTTTCGGCCTCAACCGAGTTGGCTGATTCCGGTGTAATATGGACGCTCGCAACTGGTGTTGACCGCAATCCATTACATGATTAGAATATACAAGACGCGGGTATGCTGACAATTGGTGTTGGTGGCCCGGCGTTTTTGATTCTGAGGTATTGGCCGGACTTTTGGTGGGCTGATTCCTGCCTGGCGGGGTCCTCCTCCCCTCCACGATGTTGACAGTGGCTGTGCAACACTTGGAACACGCTATGATAGCGCCTAGAGCGGCATTGGATTAGGAGATTTCGCTGTGCTAGAATTAACGGTGGTTATCATGGAGGGGTGGGTGAGTGGTTAATACCACCAGACTGTAAATCTGGCGTCCGGAAGGGCTTCGCAGGTTCGAATCCTGCCCCCTCCACCACTTCAATGATCTACCAATGAGCAAAATAATACGGGCCCACATAGCTCAGCAGGTAGAGCACGTTCTTGGTAAGAACGAGGTCAGCAGTTCGAGTCTGCTTGTGGGCTCCATAATCTGGAGGTATAGCACAAATGGCTAAGAAAATGTTTGTGAGGAACAAGCCTCACGTTAATGTAGGCACGATCGGTCACGTTGATCACGGCAAGACAACGCTGACAGCGGCGATCACACAGGTGCTCGCCTCTGCAGGTCTAGCTGAATATCGTCCGTTCGATACCATCGACAACGCTCCCGAAGAACGCGAACGCGGCGTGACAATCGCGATTCAGCACGTCGAGTACGAGACTGAGTCCCGTCACTATGCTCACGTGGACTGCCCAGGACACGCGGATTACATCAAGAATATGATCACCGGCGCGGCCCAGATGGACGGCGCAATCTTGGTGGTCAGCGCACCCGATGGCCCGATGCCGCAGACCAGAGAGCACATCCTCCTGGCGCGACAGGTCGAGGTCCCTGCCATCGTCGTGGCCCTCAACAAGGTCGACGCGATGGATGACGAGGAGCTTCTGGAACTGGTCGAGCTTGAGATGCGCGAGCTGCTCACTGAGTACGACTTTCCAGGAGATGATATTCCCTTCGTGCGAGTCAGCGCGTTGAACGCTCTGGAAGCCGATGACAAAGGCCCGGACAGCGAATGGGGCAAAGGCATCTGGGATCTGGTGCATGCGGTGGACGAGTACATTCCCATTCCTGACCGCCCCAAGGACCAGCCGTTCCTGATGCCCGTCGAGGACGTGTTCGGCATCAAGGGCCGCGGCACCGTCGTGACGGGTCGCGTTGAGCAGGGTCTGGTCAAAGTGGGACAGCCCATCGAGATCGTCGGCATCAAGGAAACGAGCGATACCGTCGTCACTGGCGTGGAGATGTTCCACAAAACCCTGGAAGAGGGCGAGCCTGGGGACGCGGTAGGCGTGCTGCTTCGCGGTGTTGAACGAGAATCCATCGAGCGAGGTCAGGTTCTGGCGGAGCCAGGTTCCATCACGCCTCACACCGAGTACGAAGCTCAGATTTACGTTCTGAACAAGGATGAAGGCGGCAGGCACACCCCGTTCTTCAACGGTTACAAGCCGCAGTTCTTCATTCGGACCACCGATGTCACTGGCGAGATTCAACTGCCAGAGGGCGTCGAGATGGTGATGCCGGGCGACAACATCGTGATGAATGTGAAACTCATTACGCCTGTGGCCCTGACCGAGCAGCTTCGATTCGCCGTCCGTGAAGGCGGCAGGACAGTCGGCTCTGGTGTTATCACAAACATCATCGAGTAGGTTTTCGCGAGGCACAATTCGCTCATTTAAATGCCCTTATACTCAGCAGATTTGAGTGTGAGGGCTTTGGCCTGTTTTAAGAATCGATTCTCCGGCCAAAGCATCGTAATAATTTACCCAACATAAATAATCAGACCCCAGGGAGCAATCCGATGGCACGGAGAGCAGATGCCCGAATTCTCGTAAACCTCGGTTGCGTGGATTGTCGGGAACGAACGTATAATTCATCGAAGAACCGCCGCAACGACCCACAGCGGCTGGAACTCAAGAAGTACTGCCCACGATGTCGAACACATACTTTGCACAGAGAGGTGAGGTAGGGTGGCACGCGGTCCCGGATTACCTCGCAGGATAGGCACACAGGCAGCCCGCAGGGCTGTTAGTTTTCGGATATTCGGTGAAGTAGTCGGAGAAATCCGAAGGGTAACCTGGCCCACTCGACAGGAAACCATGAGGCTCACGTTAATGGTGATCTCTGTGGCTGTCGTTATTGGTATCTTTCTTGGGATAGTGGACCTGGGATTCTCTCGACTGCTCGATGTGCTCTTGGGGAATTGACGTTATGAATAACACAACCGACACAACTGAAGCTGGCCCTCGATGGTACATTATCCACGCCTACTCAGGCCAAGAGGATCGGGTCAAACGTAACCTTGATCTTCGTATTTCCACTATGGACATGACGGACAAGATATTCCAGGTGGTGGTGCCGACTGAAGAGGAAATGGAGATCAAGGACGGCAAGCGCAAGTCTGTCGCCCGTCGTATCTTCCCCGGATATATCCTCGTCCAGATGAAGATGGACGACGAGAGTTGGTATGTCGTTCGGAACACTCCGGGCGTGACTGGCTTCGTGTCTGCGGAGGACGAGCGAGACAACCGACCAAAGCCTGTTCCTCTGGAGGAGCAGGAGGTTGAAGCCATCCTCAAACAAGCGACCGACGATACGCCACGAGTGCGAATTGGTCTTGAGAAAGGCCAGAGCGTTCGCATCACCGACGGCCCGTTCGTGGATTTCCTGGGTGTCGTCGACGACGTGTCTCAGGAACGGTCGAAGGTCAAAGTGCTGGTCTCATTCTTTGGCCGCGAAACGCCGGTCGAGTTGGATTTCCTTCAGGTCGAGCGGTCATAGAAGCTCTCTAAATGGGCATGGGAGGGATTCTGTGATGGCTTTCAGAGACCAAACCATCTCTTGTGAACGATAAAGATATATGTTTTGACGGCTAACAAATAACGACTCATCGTCCATAACAAAGGTAAAAAATGGCAAAGAAAGTACGCGCGTTAATAAAGCTTCAAATTGAGGCAGGCAAGGCGACTCCCGCTCCCCCCGTTGGCCCGGCTCTGGGCCAGCACGGCGTCAATATCATGGCGTTCGTGAAAGAATACAACGAGCGGACATCCCGTGACATGGGCACCGTGATACCAGTGGAACTGACGGTCTTCGAGGACCGGTCCTTCGCATTTGTGACCAAGAGCCCCCCGGCCTCCGAATTACTTAGGAAGGCGGCGGGCATCGACAAAGGAAGCGGCAACCCTCTTGCTGAGAAGGTCGCGACGATCCCGAGGGCCAGGATTAAAGAAATCGCCGAGACTAAGATGCGAGACCTTAATGCTGCTGATATCGAAGGCGCCATGAGGATTATCGAAGGAACGGCCCGCAGTATGGGGATTCAGGTCAGTTAGATTTTTGCGTCAGCACATATTCACGAGAATTTGAGGAAAACTGCCAATGGTAAAGCATGGAAAACGCTACAACAATGCGTCGTCCCAGGTCGTTGAGGATACGGATTACGAGCCGGCAGACGCTGTAGCATTGGTGAAAAATCTCGCCACGGCCAAGTTTGACGAGACAATTGAGCTACACCTGCGAACGGGAGCGGACCCACGGCACGCCGATCAGACGATTCGAGGCGTGGCGATTTTGCCCCACGGCGTCGGCAAGCCCATCCGCACGTTGGTGTTCACTCAGGGAGAAGCAATGGGTCTCGCTGAGGAAGCCGGCGCAGATTACGTTGGCAACGATGATTATATCAAGCAGATTGAGGACGGCTGGCTGGAGTTTGACGTATCAATCGCTACGCCAGACATGATGGGCAAGATCGGTCGTCTGGGTCGGATATTGGGTCGCAAAGGCCTGATGCCCAACCCTCGCACTGGCACCGTTGTGCAACCCGACGACATTGCCAAAGCCGTGGAAGATTCCAAAAAAGGTCGCGTCGAGTACCGACTGGACCGCAGCGGCCTGATGCACATGCCGATCGGCAAAGCGAGCTTCGATGCTGACCAGCTTTTGGATAACCTGACAATGCTGATGGACAACATCGTCAGAGCGAGGCCTTCTGGAGTGAAAGGCCATTTCATCCGCGCCGCGTATCTCTCTTCGACGATGGGACCAAGCGTGTCGATGGACGTTGCGATGGCATCGGAACTTCGTGTAGAATAGCCTAGTTAGCCACAGACAGCGGGTTCCGCGAGAGCGGATCAAATCGGTCCAGCCCGCCGAGGCGTTTCAGGACAGGCCTTCGGGCCGAAATTCGTTTGTTGCGATATGCCCTGAGCCCCTCTGGCTCAGGGCTTTTTTTGTTGATTTTTGATAACCAAGGAGGCATATGTGCCGACAGAACTGAAAAAACAAAAAGTAGCGGAGCTTGCAGAGCTATTCTCTAACAGCTCGATACTTATCACGGCAGACTACTCTGGACTGCCCGTAGGGCAGATGAACGAGATGAGACGCGCGCTTCAGGCAGAAGGCGTCAAGTTCCGGGTGATCAAAAACTCGCTGGCCTTGCTTGCGGCAGACGCATCTGGAAAGCCTGCGTTGAAAGAGGTGATCGAGGGGCAGACGGGCATCGCGTTTGGAGACGGAGAGCCGACCGTTCCAGCCAAAGCTTTGAGCGACTACATCCGCAGATCTCGGTCTGCGCTGAAGATTCTGGGAGCGGAGTTCGAAGGTCAGGCCCTCAACCCGCAGCAGGTCACGCAGTTGGCGACGCTGCCCAGCAGGGACCAACTTGTTTCTCTGCTGCTGGCCAGAATGAAGTCCCCGATGTCCGGGTTGGTAAACGTCTTGAATGGGCCTTTGGGAGGCCTGGCGCGAGTGCTTAAGCAACACGCGGACAATCTGGCCCAAGAAACAGCAGCATAACCTCAACCATCGGAAATTATAGGAATCCACAGCCACAGGAGGCAGAACAATGGCAATGACTCAAGAAGAACTGATTGAAGAGATCAAGCAACTGTCGGTTATCGACCTTTCCAACCTCGTGAGCGCGCTGGAAGATGAGTTTGGCGTGAGCGCAGCCGCTCCAGTCGCCATGACCACGGTCCAGGGCGTCGCAGGCACGGAAGAGGCCGCCGCTGAAGAAGAGCAGACGGAGTTCAACGTCACACTCAAAGAGATTGGCCCCAACAAGATCAACGTGATAAAGGCCGTCCGCGAGGTCACAACCCTGGGCCTGAAAGAGGCCAAGGAACTGGTCGAGTCGGCGCCCACAGCTGTTAAAGAGGGTCTCGGCAAAGAAGACGCCGACGAACTCAAGGCGAAGCTGGAAGGTGCAGGGGCCGTCGTAGCCGTCGAGTAAAAGCCGCTCAGGCTTGTCATTGGTATATTCAAAATGTCCGCCAGGGCCAAGCTCTGGCGGACATTTTTTGGTGATGTCAGGAATTCGCGGCCAAAACTTGCCATTCTGAGGACGCATCCGAAGAATCTGGTCGATGAATAAACAACTATTATTCAAACTACGACCAGATTCTTCGCCTCCACTCAAAATGGCGTGGTTGGCTTGTAGCTTCTGAGTTGTTTAGCGCCCCTGTCCGTTGCGAAGATACGGAATTGTCTGAGGGCCTTCTGGCAGGACGCATATGCGGCTCTGCGGGCCGTGACGCTGGATGGCGGCTTCCACGGCGGCCTCAACGTCGTCTACGGGGGTCAAATGGGCTGCTCGAATCTGCTGGTGGGTCAAGTATTCGGACTTCAACTGGACATCGGCGGTCAACTGAATCTGCGCTTGTATCTGAACCTGCCATTGGTCATGTCGGTCGTATCCTTCGGCGCAAATCATCTTCAAAAGCTCTGACGGGGCGGTCGCGGACGACAGAATCTCGTTGTAACGCCCATGCTCTGGAACGCCGTCTGAACACTCGGCGGCGCAGATAATCGTTCCTCCGTGCTTTACCACCTGGGCGGCGGCTGACATGCCCTTGACCGCCTGGTACAGGTTGAGGTCAAGGGGGTAGCCGCTGTTAGTTGTCACCACTGTGTCAAAGGGTTCATCTACTGGCTGCATCGCCATCGTTCTGGCGAACCTGGTGGCGGCTCGATGGACCGATTTCGGGTTTCCGGCGTATGCGCTGGTGATTCTGTGTTCTCGGTTTATCGTCACTTCCACGGCGAAATCCACGCCTGTTATCTCAGAAATTTCCCGTATCGCGTCATGGATGGGATTACCCTCCATGATTCCCCAAATGGCTTTGGGATGTCCGATCATGTCGGAGTTGTGAAGCGGCATAATGGTTTCAAAACCCGCCAGTCCAGGAGCGACCATCTTGGGGCCTCCCGAGAATCCGGCGAAGAAGTGAGGCTCGACGAATCCAGTCGTTATGCCGATGTCCGCCTCCGCCCAGTGTCGATTCAACCAAATTGGGATGCCGTCGGAAGTGTGTCCCCTGAGAACCAAATTGCTTGGGTCAAAGGCATCGTGATTTATGATGTTGTAGTTGCTCACGACGTCCTGGCCTAGCATCTGCGCCAGTTCATCGTCGGTGTTGCCGCGATGGGTGCCAGTCGCGATCAGGATGGTTATCTGGTCGCTTGGGACATGGGCAAGCTCTCCTAGGACGATGGGCAACACCAGATTGCTGGGCATTGGTCGCGTGATGTCGCAGACCGAAATGGCAACCGTTTGGTCAGCGGACACTAACTGTCGAAGGGGTTTCGAGCCTACGGGGTCACGGATGGCGGTGCGGAGGGCGCCTTCCTGATCCGGCAGTCCGGGGACATAGCCGGGTTCGATGACGGTCGTCCGGTCGTCGGGTAATGAGATGTTCAGGCCGTTTCGGCCATATGCCAGTTTGATGTCCATAATTACCGCGCTTTTTGTTGCTGGTGTTTGAGGGACTCGACGACGGCGCGCAAGGTTGATATTTCGTCGTTCGACTCGCCACGATCTCATATCGTATCAGGTGCAGTGTTCGTATTCCCAGTGATCTACCGCCTACAACGTCGGCATTCCACGTGTCGCCAACCATGAGGGCTTGGTTTGCAGAGAAACCCAACTCCCGCAGCTCAAGGTTGAAGATCCTTGCGTCAGGTTTCATGAAGCCAACGTGCCAGGAATCAATGATGCTATCGAAAAACTTTTCAATTACCATCCTGGCGGCATTTCTTTGTTGGTACACTCCGTTCGAGACGATCGCCATTGGGAAGCCCATTTCTTGGAGTGAAGCTAAGGCATCGACGGTATCATCGTACAGAAAGTCCAGGCCGGCGAACACGGGCAACACTTTGGAGACCACTGACTCAACTGACGCTTCTATTCCCAGAGATCGCAGCATCCGCCGGTCGAACTCTATCCAAAAGGCATCGATGGCTTCGTCACTCACTGGCTTGCCTGAAATCTCGAACGAAGCCACCTGGGGTTCCAGCCAAGGCTGATGCTCGAAATCGGCCCTGATGATCTCTTTAGTCGTGCGGATCGCGTCGAATTGTTCCAGCACATCGGCCCATATGTCCAGTATGGAGCCCGACTGATGCCATAGCGTATTCACAGCGTCGAACAGGACTGTGTCGATTGTGGATGGCGTAGTCATGACCTAATTTCGGCTAGGCGAGTTGGGCGTCGAACACCCAGACCTCGCGAGTGTTCGGTAGGGTTGCTCTCTCCAATGGAAATTTTGAAGTGTTGAGCGGTTTGACTATTTTCTGAGTTTCGAGCCACCCGTTTGGGCCACCCAGAGAGGATTCTGTCGTGGTCAGCTTTGGCAGGTAATAGTGCATCGGGATGACGACCGATGGCGACAGTCGTGCGACCAACTCGTCGGCCTCCTCGAAGCTCAGGAGGTGGGACGAGTCGTCCACTGTGACCATCAGGATGTCCACATCGCCAACTTGGTCTCGAACCTCTTCCGGCATGTTGTGTCGGTTGTCTCCGATGTGACAGACTCGAACGCCATTTGTTTCGATGACGAAGATCGTGTTGACCATTCCCAGACGTCCTGAATTTCCGGAGTGAAGGTCCCGCGCGCCTGTGATTTTGATGTCGTCCAGGGTGAACTCGCCTGGCCCTTTCAGGATCGTCGGGTTGCCTGACAGCGAGTCAGCGTTGTTGTGGTCGAAGTGGTCGTGGGTCACTGCGACGACATCGACCGGCGTGTCAGGAAACGCTCTGAGGAACCAGTAGTATCCTTCGGATGGGTTTTGAAACGGGTCTACGACTACTTTCCGGCCCTGTTCCGACTCCAAAACGAAGGCGCAGTGCCCCAGACAAGTCAGGCTGGCGCTCATTGGTTGGCCGAACGCCGGAGCAGAGTTTCGCACAGGTGGGCAGCGTCAACCATGTCCGGGATCGTGACGTATTCTCGTGTGGTGTGCATGTTGTGGTCGGCCATGCCGATGACCACGGCGCTTATGTCGTGGAGCCGGAACACGTTGCCGTCGGTCCCGCCGCCGGACGGGTGCATTTCTGGAGTCAGGCCCAACTCGGTGAGGGCGGCCTTGACACGCTGAGTCGCCGGATCGGTGTCGTCGAGGGTGTATGTCTCGAACTCGGTGTGCAAGTGGCTTTCGATCTCAGCTCCTGGGAACAGCTTTCGCACCTCATCCACCACCTCGTTGACCTGCAATGTCAGCCCGTCCAGGCTTTCCAGGTTTCGGCTTCGGAATTCGCCGACCACAGTTGTGTTCTCAGGAACCGTGTTGCGAACCGAACCGCCTTCGATTGTCCCTACGTTGAAGGTTGTCTCGTCGTCGAGGCGGCCTTGGGGGAAACGAGTGATAAGTTCAGCGGCGATGCGAATAGCCGAGATTCCCTTCTCCGGCTCCGCTCCGGCGTGGGCGGCGCGTCCGGTGATCTCGATGTCGAACCCTATGTAGGTTGGACTGGAGGAGGTGATCTGGGAGGGCGGGCCTTCGCCGTCAAATACCACGGCCTCCTTGCCCTTGAGCAGGGACAGGTCGAGGTTGCGGGCGCCAACGAGGCCGATTTCCTCCTCGCGAGTGAATGCGACCTCAATGGCTCCGTGGGGCGTGCCATCTTCCAGAACCGACTCCAGGGCTTCGAGGATTGCGGCGACGCCGGCCTTGCAGTCGCCACCCAGGATGGTTGTGCCGTCGGAGACGATGCGGTCCCGTTCCACAAGGGGCTGGATTCCCCGGCCAGGCTCCACGGTGTCCATGTGCGCTGAGAGCGTGATCGGATTGTCGCCGCCATCGTTGGCGACCAGGTTTCCGTAATCGTCTCGCTGAACGTTGAGCCCCATGCCTTCAAGGCGTTTGATAAGTTCCTGGGCCACCGCCTCCTCTTCGCCGGAGGGGCTGTCAATGCGGACTAGGTCACAGAATGTCTTGACCAACCTGTCTCTGTTTATCATGTGTTTCCTTCGGTTTGCAGGCATTCGGGCTTCAGGTTGTCAGTGATCAGGAATGTGTAATTCTGACCGGATGTGAAGAATCTGATCGTCGGTGTGGCGTTGGTGGTTCGCAAAGCGACCAGATGTTTCGCCCCGGCTCAACATGGCAATTTGATGCTTGGCTCCCTCCATTGTATTGGCTGGAATTGGCGTGTCAAGGAGATGGGTTGGACGGCGAGTTCAGCGCGAGGTACACTACGGCAATCCCATGAAATTCCCCAGCGCGGGTTGGAGCCACGGATATGAATTCTGACAAGATGGTTAACCGAGCCACGATGATCCGAGACTTTCCGGCAGACCAAAAGCCGAGGGAGCGTTTGCGTCCGTTGGACGGGAGCCAATTGAGCAACCCGGAGCTTATTGCCAACCTGCTTAGGACAGGTATTAAGGGCGAGAACGTGCTCAGCATGTTCTCGCGGGTGATCGCTGGTTTCGGAGGCCTTGTAGGCTTGGCCCGAAGCTCGTTTGCTGAATTGTGCGAGACGAACGGCATCAGCGAGGCTAAGGTGTGCCAGATTCTAGCGGCCTTCGAGTTGGGACGTCTGGCTGCGTCTCTATTGCCTGATGATCGGGCGATTATTCGGACTCCGGCAGACATTCACAACCTGCTGGGCGCGGAGATGTCGATGACGGTTCAGCAGAAACTCGAGGTTGTGCTTCTGAACACGAGAGCGGAAGTTATATCTGTGCACGAGGTGTACCAGGGCATGCTGGATTCGGCGCAAATGCGCGTGGCCGAATTGCTGAGACCGGTGGTGCGGGAGAACTGTCCTGCCGTTATCATGGTCCACAACCTTCTTTTTGGCGACCCAAGTCCTAGCCCTGAGTACATCCCAGTCACACGGAATATCAATTAGTCCGCGGAGATGATGGATATTGAATTCTATGGTCACATCATCACCGGCAGTCGGGGATTCGTGAGTCTGAGGGAGCGGATGGGGTGGTGACGAGGGGTCAAACTTCAGGTATGCAATGACACCAAGAAACAAAAAAGAGGTGAATCGACTTGACGGACAGAAAACTTGGCGATGTGGGAACGGATTTTTTGTTCGAGAACGAGCATGTGAAGACGTGGAGCCTCGTTCTGGAGCCGGGGCGGTCTTCGGACTGGCATCAGCATCATACTCACTATCTGTTCATTGTGACGGAAGCAGGAACGCTGAAGGCTGAGTATGACGACGGCACAGAATCGGTGTCGGATTACGCTCTGGGTCAGGTAGTGATGGGGCAGAAAAATTCGATACATCGAGTCACCAATGTTGGGAGCGCACGATACAGCAATTCTATCGTCGAGTTGAAGGAAAATTAGCGGAGCGCGGTAGTTTATCGGTTTGAAAATGAGGAGGCGAAAATGCCCAGAGGAGACGAACCACTCGGTGAGGTCGCAACAGACGTGTTGTTCGAGAACGACAAGGTGAAAATCTGGAACCTGATTGTGAATCCTGGAGAGACCAGCGATTGGCACATGCACGGTCGGGACTACGTGACCATTGTCGTGGAAGGTGCCGGCCTGAAGGTCGAGTTCGATGACGGGCGAGTCGAGGACAGCCCGTCGAGTGTCGGGACGTACAGGTATCACGGTGAGCATCAGATTCATCGAGTTCACAATGATCGGGACACTCGATATGTGAATGTTCTGGTGGAATTGAAGGAATCTTAGAATACGAATCGAGTCAATTGAAAGACCGCGTTGGTCACGGTTACCGGCGCGGTCTGTCGTATTGAGTAGCCAGGTTCAATAATGAAACTATACTTGTCATCGTTTGGTCTTGAAGATAACGCGAGTGAGTTGGGAGGTTTGGTCACAGGGAAAAGACGCATCGGCGTCATTCGCAATTCGCTCGATTTCTCCGACGATCAGGCACGACTCGATGCCGGGCGAGACCGGGAGTTTCGCGAACTGAGCGAATTAGGCTTGGTCCCGGAAGAGATTGATTTGAGAGCATATTTCCGGTCCCAGGATGATCTTCGTGGCGTTGTGGACCAATTCGATGCCCTTTGGGTGGTTGGAGGCAACACGTTTCTTCTCCGGCGCGCCATGAAGCACAGCGGTTTGGACGCCATTCTTCTCGATAAGGCCAATGATGAGCGGTTCGTGTACGCTGGATATAGCGCAGGTAGTTGTGTCTTGGCGCCAACGCTGAGGGGCATCCATCTGGTGGACGATTCTGAAGAGATTGCTGAGGGATACTCAAAGGAGATCGTTTGGGACGGGCTTGGTCTGGTTCCGTTCTGTATCGCGCCGCACTATAGGTCGGATCATCCAGAATCTGAAATGATCGAGAAGGCTGTCGAGTATTTCATCGAAAACAAGATGCCCTTCATCGCGCTGCATGACGGGGAAGTCTACACTGGGGATACCCAGTGAATGTCTGGGTCGCGCTTCTGCGAAGAATCAATGTTGGCGGCAAGAATGTATTGAAGATGAAGGAGCTAGTCGCGCTCCTCGAACGAATGTGCTGTTCGGATGTCAAAACCTACGTTCAGAGCGGCAATGTCGTCTTCAAGAGTTCAGAATCAACCGGCGTGGCGATGGGGACGGTGATCGAGAAAGCACTGCACGGTTCTAGCGTCAATGCTCGCGTCCTTGTGCTAGGAAGGGCGGAGTTTGGACATGCCATTGCCTCGAACCCTTTTCCTCAAACCGAGGAACACCCGAACACATTGCATCTGTTTTTCTGTCGGAACCGCCACACGATCCAGACACTGTCGCCTTGAATGCTCTCAAATTTGACAGCGAGGAGATTGCGCTGATCGACAATGTGTTTTACCTGCATGCGCCGGACGGCATCGGTCGGTCCAAGCTGGCAGCGAGAGTTGAACGGCTGTTGGGAGTGGGCGCGACCGCTCGAAACTGGCGCACGGTGTCGAAGATCGGAGAGATGGCGCGCGGCGTCTCTTGATTTCACCAACGCTCCCAATCGGCTTAGGTTGGAACATGCCCGACAGCCAATTAGTCCTTGAAGGCGGGGATGACCTCTTTCCCGAACAGCTCTATCGAGCGTTTGACCTTGGCGTGAGGAATCTGGTCGCACTGCATTATGAGCAGCGACTGGTCGGCGCCGATCTCCTGATGGCGTTTGACGCCCTCGATGCAACTGTCGGGATTTCCGGCGACAATCACCCCGCGTTCGGCCAGCAGATCAGCGGGAAGCTCTCCCAACTGCGCTCGCGGGACTCCGCCGCCGCCCAGGTCCTGATCTCCGCCCTGGAATCGAGAGAAATTGGAGGCCAGGTGGTCGGGAACACCACCCCAGGACTCCAGCAGGCGCTCGTAAACGTCGGCGCGGTCGGCGGTGTAGGGCCTGTTTGGGCCGAAGAACTCTTTGATGGCTTTGGCGCCGAGCTCTTTGGCTTCCTGGTCATTGTCTCCGCAGTGTCCCAGAGTGAAGTTGGCCCACTTATTGTTGACGAAACCTCCAACAGGCACTGCTGACTTAATGTCCTCTCGGTATTTGTCAATGTGTTGTTTCATGCCAGCCGGCGCGCCAGAACCGAATGACAGCACGCCGATGCCGTGTTTCGCGGCGATTTCGTAGCTGGAAGGTTGGGTGCAGGCCATCCAGATGGGGGGATGCGGGTCCTGCTTGGGCTTGGGCAGTATCTCGCGTGCAGGGATGTTGAAGTGTTTCCCTTCCCATGAAATCTGGCCGTCGGTCTGCCATATCATGGGAATGACCTGAAGGGCTTCTTCCATGATCTCGCGGGTGTCTCTCGGATCGACCCCCAAACCTAGCTGCTCGTAGGGGCTGCTGCGGCCAACGCCCATTTCGACCCTGCCTCCGGAAACGTGATCCACCATTGCGACACGCTCGGCCACCTGAACAGGATGGTGGTGCGGCAGGATGACGACGCCGAAACCCAGTCGGATGTTCTTCGTCATTCGGGCAAGAGCGGAAATTATGACCTCCGGGGCTGAGGAACCGGAGAAGGTTGTCAGGAAGTGGTGTTCAACGAACCACACATAGTCGAAGCCAACCTCGTCTGCCAGGACTATTTGCTCGAAGGTCTCCTCGATGAGAGCGTCGTAGTCGATCTTAAATTCGTCGTTGGGCCTTTGCATCTCATAGAGAAGTCCAAAATCCATCGTGTGGTCTCCTGGGTGTTATGGCTGAATCTGCGGGAATTGGGCCAAGTCTAAGGCGTCCTTCGGTTAGTGTCAATCTGGGCGTGAGTTGACTATATTGCTGGCAGTCCTAGAATATAGCGGCACATCAACGTAGGGAGATTTGCAAGATGCGAGTTCTAGTCATGGCCGCCGGCTCAGTGGGCGGGTATTTCGGCGGCGTGCTTGCCAAGGGCGGAAATGAAGTGAAGTTCGTGGCGCGCAACGAGAACTTGGCCCAGATAAAAGCCAATGGCCTTGTGGTGCAGAGCGCGACGACTGGCAGTTTCGTCGTGGAGTCTGCTGACGCAGTGGACTCGCTTGACGGCGATTGGCAGGCCGATCTCGTCCTGTTTTGCGTAAAGAGTTACCACAACGAGGTTGCAATCGAGCAGATGAAACCCGCCATCGGCCCGAACACCACAATTCTGACTCTCCAGAACGGCCTGGGCAGCGCAGATGAGTTGAGCGCCACGTTCGGCGAAGACGCCGTGATGCTTGGTGCGGCGTATGTCGAGGCAGAACGGTTGAGTCCCGGCGTATTCGCAGAACATGGCGGGACGTGTCGGCTCGTGTTTGGGGAACGTGACGGCTCATGGTCCGAGCGAGGCCTGAATATTCTGAAGACATTCAACGGCGCAGGCATCGAAGGCATTCTGTCGGACGATGTGAGCGCCACGCTGTGGACCAAGTTGGTGTTCATTTCAGCCCTAAGCGGTATCACCTGCATTTGCAGGTCGAGCATGGTGGAAGCGCTGGACAATCCCTCCACTGCTGATCTGACGCTGCGGATATTAGAAGAAACGACCAACGTCGGCAGAGCGGCAGGCGTAATTATTCCAACTGATATGGCCCAGACCACGATGGCCCAGTTCCAGCGAGACAAGGCCGACCTGGTTTCGTCGATGCACATGGACCTCATGGCTGGCAGGCCTCTGGAGCTTGCGAACATCAACGGCGCGGTGGCGGCTATTGGCAAACTGCACGGCGTCGCGACTCCGGTGAACGACTTCATCACGTCATGCCTGTCGGTCGCCCATAATCGAGCAACACAAACGTAATATCAGGAGGAACGAGTTGACTTACACCTACGATGCTAGTGAAGGGAACCGACGAGAGCTTGCGCCGGGCGTGATTCTGCGGACAATGTGGGGCGAGAAGATCATGATGAGCAGGGTCGGGATCGCCGCGAACGCGGTGGTGCCCATGCACTCCCATCCTCACGAACAGGCAGGTATGGTGCTGGAGGGCGAGTTCGACTTCACCATTGGTGGCGAGACCACCATGTTGAAGGAAGGTGATTATTACATCATTCCTGGCGGCGTCGAACACGGGCTTGTCGCCAACGATCAACCATCGGTCGCGTTAGACATATTCAGTCCCCCGCGCGAGGATTATATGGGGTGACGGGGCGACCAGGAATCAGATTTCATGGAATTGGCGGTCAATTGGCGAGCGAGAGAATTCGATTCCGCCACCTTGCAACCGCATTATGATGCGGTGTTCAGCTACTCTGCCGCCGCGAGAAGTATTCGTCGGCGAGCACCACCAAGGTTAACAGTGCCAGCAGTGTGCCGCCCGTGAACCATCCCGTCACACCCAGCTTCCACGTTCGGTCCACGATGCCAATCACCAGGCCAATTATCCCGCACGCGAACGCGGCCAGCATCATCAGTCTAGCGAACATTATGCGAGGTTCCATATTTTGCCTCCATTGATGGATGTGTCGATCTCACGGATGTGCGCGTTCGAATATCATTATTGGACACGTATGCTAACGAAAGGTCACATTGAAACTCCCAGTGGAACGTGATGTGTTCGTGAATGCTCCTATCTCGGATGGGATGCACTGTATATCCGGTCGCTGTTGTTGTCAAACTCCGTCTGAACGTCCCGATTCAATTCACAGTGTCGTTCAATCACTCCAGGCTGCCCTTCTAACTCGATGAGCCTTGTTTGAATGCTCGTCAACCGCTCATTCTTGCCGTCTGGCCCAAACCATCCTGTATACCTACCTCAATAAAATATGGGCCTCGATATTTCGAGGCCCATACTGTGTTTCTTCGGCTTTTAAGAGAGTCGGTTAGGCAGGCCCGAAGCGGACGTCTGCCACTGGGTCGCTGTATTCCACGCCCTTTGTTGACCAGTAGATGGTGGCAATGTCGTCAACCGCCGACACGAGGTTCTGGGCGGATTCCAGGTTGACGTTCTGCTTGTTGGCGCCGGCCAGCTTGGCGGCGTTCCAGAACTTGTCGTGGAGGTCGGGGTGAGCCTCAAGATGGTCTGGCCGGAAGTAGTCGTGCCAGAGGATGTCCAACTCGTCTTTGCAGAGAGCGGCGTGTTGTTCCTTAACCGTGATGTAACGGGACAGGGTGTTCTGGTATGCGGCCTGGTCGTCACCGGCGTCCAGCCCCTGGATTCTCATGACCATCTTGAGGACGGTCTGAGCGGCGATTTTCGCTGATATTGGGTCATAGATTCCACATGGGATGTCGCAATGGGCGCTAGCCTCTTGCACTCTCAATAGGCGCCTAAGCGCAGACTTCAAAGTCATAATGTGCAACGCTCCTTTTCCGTGTAATTTTGGATATGAACATACAATAACAGATTTGTTTACGCAAGCCCGACTAATTCAACGTTATCGGTCGGCAAGGAAGGCGTGAATGTCTGAGGCGAAGTGTACTGGGTATGCGATGGGTAGTGAGTGGCCCGCGCCATTGTAAATCTTCAACTGAGCGTCAGGCAGGGTCGCCAGGGCGCGCCAACCGTGGGATTTTGGGAAATAGAGGTCGCGAGAACCCCAGAGCAAAAGCGTTGGCTGACGGATTTTCTCGAACGTCCCTGACTCATAGGCGCCCGGGTCCAGCGCCATTTTGGGATACCTGGGAGTCAAACGAGCCGCCTTGTAGAATGCCCAAACTGTGGTCGCGATGATGTGACCAACCGGCGCCACCGGGCCGAATCCCATAGGGGCAGCCAGAACCAGCCGCGTTACCCGATCAGGCAGCGCCGCGGCGACCGCCAGGCTGATTCTGCCGCCCAGAGAGTGGCCGATCAGCGCCGTCTCATGGACGCCTAACGCGGCCATCAAGTCGATGACGAAATCTCGGAAGATGTCGACGGTGTAGGTGACGTCTGACCGGGGGCTTTGACCGAATCCGATGACATCAGGCGCGTACACCCGGAAGCGTTGAGACAGCATTAGCATGACGACTGCCCAATCACGGCGACTCCCGCCCGCCCCGTGTAATAAGATGACCGTCTCGCCCTGGTTGCCTGCTTGCCATACGGGTATTTCCAATCCCTGAACCATTACATGGGTTTCCTGGATGACGGGTGATGTCATTGGAATGCCTCCGCAAGGCGATTTTAATTGCTTCCGCAAGAAACTACAATCAGGTGGGTTTGTGAGCTATGATTTCGGGCAGGAACTACAGGTTTCAGGATTTCAGGTATCAGGTGTCATGGAATGAATTACTCGGTGTCAGAAAAAATCTTTGAAGAGTTTCCGGGGTATGTGCGAGGGGTTGTGGTCGCAGAAGGTGTGTCCAATGGGGAGTCTCCACCAGGGTTGGTGGCGCTGCTTCGAGAGGCCGAGGAATCGGCGTGTGGCGTGATGGCAGGCTACAACATCGCGGAGCATCCGAGGATCGCGGCTTGGCGGTCGGCGTACCGCTGGTTCGGCGCTCGGCCTTCAGACTTTCGATGCTCCATCGAGGCGATGTCGCGTCGGTTGGTTCGGGGCGACTCCTTGCCGGCGATCAATCGACTTGTGGACATCGGTAACGTGATTTCGCTGAGGCATATTCTTTCGGCGGGATGTCATGCGATTGACGTTGCTCACGGTGATTTTGAGCTTCGGCCAGCCAGGGGCGACGAGAGTTTTGTTCCTCTGGGATCATCTGAGAGCGAGTCGCCGGAGCCTGGTGAGGTGATCCTGGCTGAAGGCGATAAGGTGTTGACTCGTCGATGGACGTGGAGACAGGGCCAGCACACCGCCACAACCCCGGATTCGACTTACGTGGAGCTGAACATTGACGGCCTGCCGCCTGTCGCGTTTACTGAAGTCTCAGAAGCTTGTACGGAGGCTACCGAGCTTATCCAACAGTTTTGTGGGGGCGAAATCTCGACGCATTACCTCACCAGGGAGACTCCATCAATAACAATAGGTTGACCGTTGGCGTGCGTTCTCGGTTACTTACTGCATTTTTCTATCGCGACTTTCGCATGCTGTGGCTGTCTGACTCGTTCGTCGGGTGGGCTGAGCAGGTGGAGTTTGTCGTTCTCGCTTGGTATGTCTTGCAGGAGACCGATTCTCCGTTGATGCTGGGGATTTACGGGGCGCTGAGGTTCACTGGAACGCTGTTCTCTCCACTGTTCGGTGTGCTAGTGGACCGATATGACAGGCGGAAGTTGCTCGTGCTGACCCGCTCGGTTTTCTTCGCCAACTCGGGAGTGTTGCTCGTTTTGGCAGCGAGCGATGGTTTGAGCGTTCAGTACGTGTTTGTGCTGGCGGGAATAGCTGGCATGGGGCGAGCATTCGACACGATAGTCCGCCAGACGGTTATCGCAGATATCGTGCCTGCCAGCGGGCTGATGAACGGCGTCGCTCTAACGAGGACGGGACACGATATTATGCAGATCGTTGGCCCGATAACAGGCGGGTATATTCTGAGCGCATGGGGGATTAGTGTCAGTTACATATCCGTAATCGGATTGTACGCAGTGGGTGTCGCTTTCGCGTTCAATCTGAAGTCATTGATGGCGGTCGGTTCGGCCAGTGGCCCATCGCTTGTTGCCAATATCAGAGAGGCGCTGGGGTACGTCCGGCGTCAGGAGGTCATACTGGCATTGCTGTTGATGGCGTTCCTCGTGAACCTGACGGGCTTTCCTCTCAATCAAGGTTTGCTCCCAGTGTTCGCTAGGGACGTGTTGGGTCTGGGCGCCACAGGTCTCGGCCAACTACTGGGAGCATACGCCGCGGGAAGCATGTTAGGCTCGATAACTCTGGCCGCTGTGCCGGTTATTCACAGGCCGGGGCGTATGATCGTACTGGGCGCGCTGGGGTGGCACGGCGTTATGTTGTTGGTCGCCTTCAGCCAGTGGTTCGGACCGTCGCTTGCGTTGTTAGCGCTGACCGGGATGTCGCAGTCGGTGGCGATGGTCACGATGTCGATGGCGATACTGAGCGCTACCTCCCCGGAAGTCAGGGGAAGAGTTATGGGGCTGCGGTCCCTGGCGGTTTATGGCCTGCCCATTGGGTTGTTGCTGTCTGGCGCGCTGGCCGATGGTTTTAGCGTTAAGATCGCCCTTATCGTCAACGCGGCTGGAGGTATCGTGTTTGCCGTGGGCATTACGGTATTTCTGTCAGAACTGTGGCGGCATCATCGGTAGTTCCGAGTCGGACGGGTATCAGGTGTTCAAGAGTCAAGTATGGCAGAGGATCAATGTAATGATGTCTGAGAGGAATTGGCACGCATCCACATCCATTATTCTTGTTGAACCGCCGTATGACTTTGAAAAGACGGTCAAATTTGCGACTTATAGTAGCGAACGCTACGTGGCGGATGTTTATCGAGAAGGCATTTACTCCCGATTGCTACATGTCGGCGAGGACCTTGTCCTCATGCAGGCTCGATCCACTGGCAAAGTGGACGACCCTGCCCTCGAATTTTCTGCTGCCAGTCCGAATATGTCGGAGGAGACAGACGACGCGGCTGGCGAAATCATGGTGAAAATGTTGGGAGTCGACAGGCCTCTTGGTGACTTCTATGAGATGGCAAGCGATGACCAGATGTTGGCGCCGCTGATCGCTGAGTTTCGTGGGATGCGGATTCCTCAAGCGGCCAGCGTGTTTGAGTCGTTGGTTATGTCTGTGTTGGGCCAGCAGATCAGCAGCCAGGTGGCGCGGGTGTTGCGGACCGGACTGATTGACGCCTACGGGACCACTATTGAATCGGCGGGAGTGTCGTATTCCGCATTCCCTCGTCCCGAAGATATTGCGAGGAGGGGGGTGGACGATCTGCGATCCATCAAATTCAGCGCTCGGAAGGCGGAGTATCTGGTGGACATCTCGGCCCAGGTCGCGTCTGGAGATTTGGACCTGGAGGGTTTGAGAGACGCTCCAGACGATGAGATCGTGGAGAGGCTGGTAAAGCTTCGTGGCATCGGTCCCTGGACCGCTCATTGGATGCTGATTCGGGCGGTTGGACGCCCGGATGGGTTTCCTCACGGAGATTTGGCCCTTCAACGCTACATGGGCCAACTGTTCAACGGTGGAGATCATATGGACGCCCAGGCCGCATTGGACGCCTCGACCCGCTGGTCTCCATTTCGCAGTTATGTCACGACATACTTGTTCGCAGCCGCTCGCGCAGGCATGTTATGAGTGTATTAGTCACGGCGAGACCACGGAGGATGTGCTACTATCGGCGGGGACGCGAAAATGGAAATATCTGACGGCTAAAAGCTGATTGCCGACGGCCAACACGGGAGTATGTGATGAGTGGAGTGTATCCAGAAGACAAGTGGGTGAACGTGAATGGACTCGATATCCATTACCTTGACTGGGGCGGCGATCTTACGAAGAAGCCGTTGATTCTGATGCACGGCATCGGCGGGCATGCTCATATGTTCGATAATCTGGCTCCTGAGATGACGGACGAGTGGCACGTTATCGCGCTCGACGGTCGAGGGTGCGGCGACAGCGACTGGAGCCGCGAA
Source organism: Dehalococcoidia bacterium UBA1123 (assembly GCA_002313895.1). GTDB lineage: Bacteria > Chloroflexota > Dehalococcoidia > Lucifugimonadales > UBA1123 > UBA1123. The sequence continues at coordinate 22,341 of DCAW01000150.1, read as the reverse complement.
GGATACTCAACCCAGTCCTATGCTTCGGACGTGGGGCAGTTCGCGTTGACTACGGGGTTGTATCCCTTCGACTACTACGGACACTCGCAGGGTTCGCGAATCGGAATACCCGTGGGCGCGTATTTCGGCCACCTCGTGGACCATCTGGTCCTGGGCGATTACGGCCCGTTGCCTGACCCATCACCCAGCGGTCGAGACACGGCTGCGGCTCGCCTTCAGGGCAGCCAACGGGAGAGGCCGCGAGGCTTCTTTAGCCCTCAGATGGCCTTTGACTGGCACCGGGATGGCGACGAGATTGCTTCGGACGAAGAAATCTGGGACACGATCACCTACACCTACCGGACCAATTGGGATGGCATTCTTGTGCCCAAGACTGATCCCGAAATCCGATGGCTCAACGGCAGAACGGCACTGAAAGAGGGGCCGTTCCAGTGGGATTGCGTTGCGAAAATTTCCTGCAAGACGCTGGTGCTTCGAGGAGAGGTCAGCGCCGTGCTGGACGAGGCTCAGGCTCGGAAGATGGTGGAAACCATCCCCGACGGCAAGGGGCAGTTCGGCGAGGTTCCAGGCGTGGGCCACATGCTTCACCAGGAAGCTCTGTGCGCCACGGTCAGGATTCTGCGGGAGTTTTTCGCGACCTGAGGAGCGGCTACAGGTGATGTATGACGTGACATAAAGGTTCTGAGTTCACGCAAATAGAATCAGAGCGTCTCATGTTACGAAGATTCCGAGATTCCGACCTGGAACCGGTCCTGGCTTATCGCGCCGACCCGAATGTGGGCCGCTATCAAGACTGGGGGACTACGCGCGCGCCGACGCAGAACGGTTTTTAGACGGCGTTGACTCGATGAACCCGAATGTGCCGGGCGAGTGGTTCCAATGCGCTATAGAGGTTAAATCCACTGGGCAGATGATTAGCGACCTCGGCATGTTGACTCTGGCCGACGAACCGAGGCAGGTCAACCTGGGCTTCACGATCGCAGGCGAACATCAAGGGCACAGGTACGCAACCGATGCTGTTCTGCGCTGGTTCGGGTATGTGTTCGACGACCTTGACAAGCATTGATTGACCGCCGCGACCGACTGTCGGAACGCTCACTCGATTGCGCTTCTGAAGCGCGTGGGCATGAGGCGAGAGGGAAACTGTGCGCAAAGCTACTGGTCGAATGCGCATCGGCCGACGAATACCAATATGCCATATTGCAAAGCGAGTGGGTTGCCAAAGCACGAAAATGAACGTATAAAGACGCTGCTTGCAACCTCAAACAGCTTGACACTCACACGGCTAAATCAGTAGAATTTTCCGATGAATCTAAAGAACCTCAATGCGGCGGCGGAGGATCGTGGAGTGTTTGATTGTATTTCGTAAGGTTCATTCTTCTTTGCACGGATGCTGTTAACGACTTTCTGGGCAAGAATTGCCCTTATGTAGCTGGCGCGATCGCATTCTATACGTTGTTTTCATTATTCCCGCTGGTATTAGCGATAATATCCGTGTGGGGATTTTTCATAGACCCGGATGTCGAGGAAAGCCAGCTTGCCAGGGAGATCGCCGAGGTCATTCCTATTTCCACTGAGTTCATAGGCGAGACTGTCCAGGGTGTCGCAAGCGCTCGGGCCATTACTGGAGTTGCGTCGGTGTTGGGACTGTTGTGGGCTTCATCGGCGGCGTTTGGGGCGATCCGCAAAGGAATTAACTACGCTTGGGGCATCCACAAAACCCGACCATTCCTGGAAGAACGTCTCATTGACTTCGCATTGGTCATAGGGGCTGGCATGCTGATGGTTGCGCTGTTATTTGTGGACCCCATCCTATCCTCTTTTGAGGAAGCCGCTGTGTTTCTTGCCCCGGACGTGGACATTAATTTCATTTTCAACCTGGTGGCGGTGGTCGTGTCGCCGGCGTTGGCCTTCATAACGTTTCTGGTGCTGTATCGGTTCATCCCCAATACCGAAGTGAAGATCAAGGACGTGTGGCTGGGCGCGCTCGTTGCGTCAATTGCGTTCGACGGGGCAAAGTGGGGATTCCTGTATTACATTCGGACATTCCCTGTCTACAACGTGGTGTACGGCTCTGTCGGAGCGGTGATGGCGTTGTTGACCTGGGTATATGTCTCGGCTATCATTTTATTATTCGGCGCTCTCGCGACCTCGCGTTACCAGGGCTTTTCAGCGAAGGTGGGACGGGACGTGTGGGGCATTAGATTGTTGTGGACGGGGCTAACGCGTGTCAGACTCAGGGTTATGGCATTACCAGAGGCGGGGTAGCAGGACGAGTTTGTTGAGCGCAACGCTCGCGGTCGCGATCTTTGCGCTTGCCATCGCGTGCGGCACGACCGCGACACCATCGACACCCGAACCCGCTCCAGCAGTCGTTGAAGTTGTCACCGCGCTTCCTGTCCCCGTGGTCCAACCACCGACGCTGAAACCGGCCAACGGCGCTTCTGTGACTCCTGCTACGACTGCCGGTGGTCTTCCGGCAATCCAAAGTGTCACCTACCTGCCTTCGATTGCGAATCTGGTTGATAAAGTCAACCCCGCAGTGGCCTCCATATCCGTGGAGTCGGTTTCACGGGGATTGTTCTTTGACTTCACCGACCAGGGGGCCGGATCGGGAATCGTGCTCAGCCCTGAAGGCCATGTCGTGACCAACTGGCATGTGATTCAGGACGTTCGGGGCATTCGAGTCAACCTTCCCAACGGCAAGACGTATGACGCCACGATCATTGGCGGGGACATCGTGACGGACCTGGCGGTGATCAAGATCGAGCCGGACGAACCTCTGATACCTGCTGAATTCGGAAACTCTGGGGGCGTTAAGGTGGGCGACTGGGTTGTGGCTGTCGGAAACGCGCTGGCTCTCAAAGGCGGGCCGACGGTGACGATGGGTATCATCAGCGCCAAAGGCCGGACGGTGCGGACCGAACGCGGTGATCTCTACGATATGTTCCAGACTGACGCGGCGATCAACGACGGCAACAGCGGCGGGCCACTGGTCAACCTTGAGGGCGAGGTCATCGGAATCAGCACGGCGATGCTGAAAGAAGCCCGGGGCATCGGATTTGCCATAAGCTCCAATGCTGCGGTTCCGATAATCGAAAGCCTGATTGAACATGGTCGGGTTATGAGGCCACTCATAGGCTTGAGTGGAAACGATGTGACTCCAGCGATTGCCAACCGGTTCAACTATAACGTGGACGATGGCGTCGTCGTGACTCGACTGGGGCGGGGCGGGCCTGCGGATGTGGCCGGGCTTGCGGTGGGTGACGTGATAACCAAACTGGACGGCATACCCACTCCAGACATGGCGCGGTTCCTCACTCTTTTGTGGAGCTATTCAGCCGGCGACACCATTCAGATCGAATTTCTGCGGCAGAACCGGCTCGGCGAAGCTAACGTGACTCTGGTCGAACGTCCTTAGATCGCCACATATGAGGCCCAAGCGCAAGGCGCGGGTAACCCAGGACCGCGATGCAAATGATTTTCACACAAACCCGGGCAACATATGCCGGATTTGGCATGTATAATGTGCTACGATCGATTATTAACGTAACGATATTGCTTTCGGCGGCCACAGGTCAGTCACAAGATCATGTTGCAAGGCCGAGGATTAACACGTATCGTCTACGAATCTGGGTTTTCTAACCCGTTCCATAAGGTCGGGTTAGCGACAGTTTAATGAATTGAAATCATGGCATGCTAGACATACAGCCTCTGAGCGTCAGTTGACACTTGGAGGAAGAGACTTCGGAATCCCCTTCGCGAAGCGCAAATGGAGAGGGCAAATAAACGGGGGTCTCGCCTGTTACAACTGCATCACCGAAATATCACGCTCCCTGCCTGCCAAGGGCACTAGTCGAGCGGCGGCCCTTGCTGGACTCTCTGCACCAACACGTTGACGGCAAAGTTGTTCTGGTAACCGCGGGGCCTGGATACGGGAAATCGACTCTACTCGGACAGTTCGCTGATGAAGTTGAGTTACCTGTCTGTTGGTTCTCGATTCGAGTCTCCTGAGTTCAAGGAAAACAATCCACAGTGCCTCGCCGCCACATTTATTCAAGAACTCAAAAACAGCGTCCCCGACTACTTCGCTCTGGTACTTGAGGATTTCCACGAGGTTGAGGACTCTGAGCCTGTAATCGAGTTCCTCAACACGATGATTCCCGTCTGCTTGAGAGTTGTCATCTAGTGATCTCTTCCAGAAGCGATCCTAGGCTCCGAAACTTCAGACGGATGATGGTCAACCGCGAAGCCTTCATGTTCACTCAAGATGACCTGAAATTCAAAGCCGAAGAGTGCCGTGAATGGTTGGGACATATTCTGGGCAGCGCAGTTTCAGCCGAGAGGGCAGAGGCGATAGCTGAGCAATGCGAAGGGTGGCCAGGCGCAATGATAATGGCTCTGCAGGGCTCGCAGATTCGCCCAGAACGCAACGCTGGCAGCGAAATGTTCTCCGAGAGTGTCTCGCTGAAGAAATGTTGGAACGGCAGACTGACGAGCTTGAGTCCTTCCTGGCCACGACCAACATATTCCCGATATTGATTCCGAAGGCAAGTGACGCGCTTCTGGGGATTGATAGCTCCTATGAGATTCTGCAGGAATTGGCCCGACAAAATCTTGCGATTGAAGTTTCTGCCCCGGATGAAGCTACGGCCTATGTCTATCATTCCCTTTTGCGTCAACTTACTCGAACCAGGCTCCACGAACGTGAGCAGGACTCGTTTGAGGAACTTGGCACGCGGGCCGGAGATCAGCTAAGGGAACGCGGTCACTGGGAAGAGGCTCTGGATATTTTCAGTGATGTGGACGCGTATTTGCCGGCCGCTGACTTTCTGGTGGTGGTGTCTGAGACGATGGCTGCGGACAAGCAGTGGAAGAAGCTTGCCTCTATCGTTGATTTGCTGCCAAAATCGGTAATAACGTCGGTGCCTGAACTCGCGATACGGCGCGCGCAAGCGGCCGCCGAGGAGGGGGACTTGGTTTATGCTCTCGATGAAGTCATGGGTCAAAAGGAGCGAGAAGATTTCGCTCGACACATGCCGTGGGCGTCATTGGAACAGTCGAACATAAAATTGCACCAGAGTGACACAAGAGAAGCTCAGAGCCTGATCGTCGAGGCTCAGCATCTTATGGAGACGCAGGACACTGATCCCGCGATTGTCGCGCACGCTCACCATTCCCTGGGTATCTCTTACGCAATGAGCAGACAGTTCACAGAGGCCAGAGCATGCCTCGAAACTGGGCTGGCAGTTTGCGCTAACAATTCTGGACTCAGCCGTAAGTCGGCCAAGATTAGCAGCGACCTTGGAACTCTGATGGCAGACAATGGCAACTCCAGATTCGCTAAAATCCAATTCGAACGGACAGCTCAAACCAACCATGATATTGGCGACGATGTGGGCAGGATCGTCGCTTTAAATAACCTGGTTTACGCCTACTTCCTCCTAGCTCAGTTGCCTGAAGCCATTAAGGTTCTGCATGAATCGATTAATGAATCAACTGGGCTTAATTTCATACGCGACGAGGCCTATGCTCAGGTAACACTGGGCGACGTGTACGCTGCCCAGCGTCAGTATGACAAAGCAGTTGAGGCATACACTCAAGGCAATCGACTGGGCAAAAAATGTGACGAGCGGCGGATTCAGGCATTCGCGCTTGACGGCCTCGCTCGTTGCGCCGCCGACTCCGGCCAGATCAGATGGGCGCGACCCCAGCTTGATGAAGGCACGATTCTAGTCCAGGAAGCCGATTCTTCTTGGCAGCACGGCGTCACGATGGTCAGCAGAGCCATCATCGACATCAAATCTGATGAGATTGATCGAGCGCTGAACAACCTGGACGATGCGCTCGCGCACTTTGAGGGCGAGTCCGCAGACCTTGTTGAGTGCCGAACCAGGCTGTACAAGTCATTAGCATTGCAAAGCAGAGGCGACACAGAACTCGTGAATGCAGAGCTTGAACGCATGGCCGAGATTCTTGGCGTCGAAGGCCGCGACCCCTACTTCCTTGTATCAGACATTGCCCGCACGCCTCAATTGAGAGAAATGGTTTGCCATCTTCCGTGGTTGGAGTTGGTCTCCGAGAATCTGGGGATGCAGGTCGACCACGTGCTTTCGGCGATCGGACAGGTCGAACAAGACCGACAGTTCACGCACACGGAACGGCAAGGAGATTCAATCTGGAGATTGGCGGGCCAAACGGGCCAAGGAACTTTTCTTCCTTTTGGCGTATCACGGCAGGCCGGGACCAAGGACGAAATTATCGCGGCTCTGTGGTCCGAGGATGATGTGACGAGGGCCGAAAGTGGACTGAAATTTAACCTGTTACGGGCACGCCGAGCGCTGAGCCAGGACTCGATAGCCTATGAGGGCGGCAAGTACAGGCTCGATCCTCATTCGGATTTTGAGTTCGATGTGACGCGGTTTGGCGATTTGCTGAGGGCGGCGGATCGCCTGTCTGAAGATGCCGCTCTGAAACCCAGGTATATTGAACAGGCTGTGAATCTGTATTCTGGCGACTTCCTGCCTGAGTTCTATTCCGAATTGTGCGAGGAATAGCACGTGAAGTTGTCTCGGTGGTTTATGGACTCAGCTAGCGTGCTGGCCCACCATCATGAAGCTCTGGCAAACCATGATCGCGTTGCGAGTATCAGCGACAAGATTCTGAGCGTCGGCCCTTATAGTGAGGACGCTCTTGGAATGGCGCTGTCTGCCCATGCTGAGACGGGCAACATCGGCGAGGCTGAGCATCGGTACAGGACCCACCGCGACCTGATACAAACAGAGTTGGGTGAGCCGCCTTCTCTCAAGATGGAGAGGCTATTCCAATCGCTGTTGTCAGCGCGGTAGTTTAGTAGGACTGGAACAGCTTTCCCCATTCAGTTTTCAACGCCTGTCGCACCCTTTTACGACCGACGAACCTGAGCCAGTATTCGTTGTGATAGATGTTGGACGCCAGAAATGCCCAGGGCGTTATGGGCGACCTCAACAGCATGTTCTCCAGCGGTTTCAGTGGCCCCCAGTAGATCAGCTTCTGGCCTCGACTGGCGAACGTGTTTTCCGCGGACTTGAATCGCCAGTTCATCTCTGAGATGTCTTCGCCGACGACTTCGATCTGGTCGAGGTCGGCGCATCCGAGCCCTGCTTCGTGGGCCAGTCGGATGAATTTAATGGACATGGGATCGTAACCCATGATTTTAGCCGAAACCGCGTCGATTGCCACCTGATCCGCGCTGGCGAGGATCAGGTTCTTGATGTGCCACCGCATCGCCCTGGGGCCAGGGCCGTCTCCTGCGAACGTCCCGTCGGTCACAGCGAAGATTCCAGGATGAATCTCTTTCTGGATTCTCAGCAGGTCCACCAGTGTCTCGTGAATCACCGAGTGCGTCCAGTGACGTTGGTAGTTCAGCAATCCACCGAATGCGTTTTTCATCGCGCCTGTCATCGTTGTGAATACGTGAGTCTTCACGGTGGGCAGATGGACGATGTTCTTGCCCATGAGCATCTCTGGGATTTTGATGCCGTTGGGGTACACCTTGTCTAACACCATCATGGGCGACCTTGGCTGATATTCGATCCAGGGAACATCTTCAAGAAATATGGGGTCGAGATTGTGCTTTTTTTCAACGACCTGGTGTTTATTGTTTTCCGCGCCCTCGTGTGGATCGACGACCACCGTTCCGTTGTGAGTTGGGATCAGTTTGTCGTAGCCGGCCTGTTTTAATGCACCTATGACCCCGTCGAGTTGCCAGGGTGTGGTGGAGCATGCCGGGTAGTAGTGCTGCCAGGAGATGTTGATTTTTAGCAGTGTTTCCAAGTCGCTGGGCAAAACTGAGGTGTAATCGGCCAGTTCCATCGCCCGTTTGACGTCGGCCAACACAGTCTGGGGACTGGTTTGGACGACCGCGACTTTAGGTTTGGCGGCCGGCTCTGGCGATTGCTTCCTGTCGATGGTCTGTGGAGAGGTCATTTCATGCTCAACTGACGCTCAGACGTTGGTTATTTTCCTCCCCCGGTTCGTCCACATTGATGAACTCGAGGGACTGTCAGATGTCCCTAAATTACCGAGTCCTGCCGAAACATAAATTACGGCAGGACTCAGCTAATCTACTTCTACACCGATGTTCTCCGAAACGTTGGAATTACTCTAGGAAGTCCCTGAGTTTCTTTGAACGGCTGGGATGCCGCAGTTTGCGGAGAGCTTTGGCTTCTATCTGGCGGATGCGCTCTCTGGTGACGCCGAAGTCCCGGCCCACCTCTTCCAGGGTTCGGGCGCGTCCATCCTCGAGACCGAATCGAAGCTGAAGCACCTGAGCCTCGCGTTCGCTGAGGGTGAACAGAACATCGTCCACCTGCTCTTTGAGCAGTTGGTAAGATGCGGCCTCCGCTGGGGCCAGCGCTGTCGCGTCCTCGATGAAGTCGCCCAGATGGCTGTCCTCTTCTTCGCCGATGGGAGTTTCCAGAGAAACGGGTTCCTGGGAGATTTTCAGAATTTCGCGAACCTTCTCCGGAGGGATTTCCATACCAAGGCCGATCTCTTCACTGGTCGGTTCTCTGCCATACTCTTGAACTAGGCGACGAGTGACTCTCAGCAGTTTGTTGATGGTTTCGACCATGTGAACAGGAATGCGAATCGTGCGGGCCTGGTCGGCGATGGCCCTTGTGATGGCCTGCCTGATCCACCACGTTGCGTAGGTGGAGAATTTGTAGCCCTTGCGGTAGTCGAACTTCTCGACCGCTCGGATAAGGCCAATGTTGCCTTCCTGGATGAGGTCAAGCAGGGACATGCCGCGCCCGATGTACTTTTTGGCGACGCTGACAACGAGCCTGAGGTTGGCTTCGGCCAGGTGGCGTTGGGCGCGATCTCCCAGGTCCGACAACCTATCCAGATGACGATGGAACACCAGCTCGTAGGACTCCATGCAACTGGCGAAGTCGGGTTTTTCAAGTATCGAGTAAATCTCAGAGAGCAAAGGCTGACAGCCCATCGCTTCCAGCACTTGGTTGGGCAACAGTCGGCTGTCGAGAGAAAGAATCTGGACGTCGGCCTTGACTGATTCAGGCTCGGCGTTGAGGGTGTCCGCTAGGAACAGGAGCATCTCTTCTGGCAGTTCGCCGTCGAGCGACTCACGCATCTCCTGCGACACGATTAGCTGTTGGAGCGTGCCGTCGTAGTCCACGTTTTTGTAACGGGCCACGGCGAATGCCAATTCTTCAAGATCGGCAACGTGTTGCAGGAACTGTGCGATGAGTAACCATGACCTGGGGGCTCGACCGTCTGGCGTGCATAGGGCGGTCTCCATCTGCTTGATGTACCTGCCCTGCTCGAACTGACGGGCCAGAACGCGCTCTTCAGCAGCCTTGAGAAGATTGACTCTGCCGATCTCACGCAAATACATGCGGACCGGGTCGTCAATCATTTCAGCGCTGTTGACGTCCTGCTCGGCGCCGTTAGCTGCGATGGCCTTTCTCTTCGACTTTTCGAGGTCGTCTTCTTCCTCTTCAAGATCGGCGGCATACGGGTCCCTATACCCGGTGTTACGAGTGCGGGTCGCAGTTCGGCGTTCCTCAGCGTTCTGCTCCTCTTCCTGGTTATTGAAGCCGTCTTCTCTTGCACGGGTGGTCCTGATTAGATCGGCTGTAGATGAGGTTTCGTTCATGAGACCTCGGATCAGGTCGCTGGTGCCGTCTGCATCGATGCTTCTGTTCATATATTCAACCCCGCAGTGTGTAGTAGATTTTGGATCGGCTATGTCTCGCGGATGTATATATCTGGACGTCGCGATGCGGCTGGGTTACTTGCGCCACACTCCCATATGCTCAGACTGACGTATGCTCTCGTTAATTTCTGATATGCGTTCTCCCAATTCTCTAGGCGGCGGTTCCCCAGTTGGGCCGCTGATTAGAATGTTTTGTTGATCCACTATGTGGAATCGGCGCTGCAAACGGCGGAGCATTTCTGTCAGCGCGCGTTCACTTTCAATCAGTTCCACGGACAATATGTCGATGGTAGTGATGTGGGTTAAGTGTGGATGCAAAGACTCGTCCACGGAGTCCCATAACTCTTCTATTTTAGAGCAGGACATCCAATTCGTAAACACTTCTCTGTTCTCGATGCTGTAAAAACATTGCGAATCGAAGTTTTCTGCGAACTCTTTCAGGTCGGGTTTGTTGATCAAGAGGGCCAGAATGTACTCTTCCACGGGTTCAGCGAACGACTCATTTAGAGTGGATTCAGTGACCTCAGGCGGCGGTTCGTACCGTTCTGTTCGGCGCGATTGTCTGTTCGAAGTCCGATGGTTACCAACACTCGCCCGAAGCGCTTCCATGCTGACTCCGATTGCGTCAGCTAGTTTCTGGGCGTACTGCTCCCTGTCAAGGCGGTCCAGCGCGGCGATCAGCGGCCAGATCGCGTCCACAACCTGGCTTTTGCCATGGGGAACCGTGAGGTCGAAACGGGCCGCGATGTTGGGTATCAAAAATTCCAACAGCGGCGCCGCGTCTGCCACGATGCTCTCCCAACGGGAGGCGTCCTGCCGGATGAGGGCGTCGGGGTCCAGGCCTTCAGGCAAGGCAGCGACTCTCAGATCGGTCGTTTTCCACTGACTCAATGCGCTCTGGGAGCGTTGGCGCTGTTGGGCCGCATTGCTCTGGATCACGCGCCATGATGACTCCAGACTGCGGAGCGTCGCTTCCTGCCCGGCTGCGTCGGGGTCAAGGGCCAGGATGAATTTGTCCGCGAGAGTTCGAAGCTGGGCTACTTGCTGTTCGGTCAACGCCGTGCCCATTGAGGCCACGACGTTGGTGTATCCGTGCTCGTGAGCGGCGATGGCGTCCATGTAGCCCTCGACAACAACAGCGGTGCGCTGATCTCGTACCTTATCGATGGCGAAATTGAGGGCGTAGAGCGTGTTGCGCTTGTCGAATATCGACGTGGCCGAGGTGTTGATGTACTTGGGGTTTGAGTCGTCTAATGCTCGACCGCCGAACCCAACGACGTTTCCCCGCCTGTCGAATATGGGGAACATCAGTCGGCCTCGGAAGAAGTCGTAGGTCCGACCACTCTCTTCGTCTTGCCTGACCAATCCTGCCTCGATGGCCTGCTCAATCTTGAAATCGTGTAGCAGCAGGTGAGATTTCAGGCCGTCGCCGGACGAAGGGCTGTAACCCAGGATGAATTTTTCAATTGACGAATCGTTCAGCTTGCGGCTGTCGATGTAGTTGCGCGCCTGTCGGCCTTCTTCGGTTTTCAGCGTTTCCTGATAGAAGGTGGCCGCCGCTCGATTAACGCTGTGGAGAATGTCGGACTTTTCAGGGTCGCCTCGTTTTTCGAGTTGGACGCCGGTTCGCTGGGCCAGCAGGTGCAGGGCTTGGCCGAAATCCATGTTCTCGGCCTTCATTACGAAGTCGAAGGCCCCGCCCCCCTCGGCGCACGCGCCGAAGCATCGCCAACTCTGGCGCTCCGGATTCACCACGAAGGAAGGTGTCTTTTCGTTGTGGAACGGGCAGTTGGCTTTAAAGCCGCGTCCAGATTTTTGGAGAGCGACGTAGGGAGACACCACGTCAACGATGTCGAGTCGGGCCTTTATGTCATCTATTACGGACAATCTATGCCTCTTGCTCTGTCTGATCCTGAGAATACGCATATCGGGTGATCGCGGTCATCGGACGCCGAACGTTCTTCATGTGCCACGCCATATGGTCGATGCTGGCTCGAAGGTCGACCAGTTGGTCGCCAACCCTGATCCACTCTCTGTCTGAGTCGACGAATGACTCGAATTGCTCGGCCAGCCTTTTTTGCGCGCTCCATAGGTCTCCCAGGTCTGTGCAAAGCTGTGCAAGCTCGTTGTCGAGATCTTCGGGCAGTCCCATCTCCTTTAGTTTGATTACGACGCCGTGCGCCATCAGCGACGCCTCTCTTGCCAGTTGCAGGCGAGGCTCGCGTTCAAGGTGTTCCGCCGGATCGTCATAATCGTTCAATAATCGTTCCTGATATTCAATAGACCTATGTTTGGGTTTTTTGCCTCTGTGGGGCGCGGATTTCAAACTCGCCCCCTACAATGATTTAAATCGTCAAATACAAAATACTCAATTGAGACCGACGTTGTAGTGGGTAATGTAGGTCGTCCAAAGCTCTTTGATGGAGTCGAGCGCGTGGTGCTGGGACGTCGGCTTCATGTGGTTAATCTCGGTGAAGATATGTTTCCAGATGTCGTCGACTTCGGACTTCCATCGCGGGTATTCCAGTCCGTGGGCGTCTCGTTGCATGGCTTCAAGATGTTCCTTGATGAGCCTTATCTGGTTGCCGACTGTCCGGATTCGCATTCTGTCGGGGAGTGTCACAGGGCAAACCTCTGTTCGGTGAATGGAGCGGCTATGCCGGGTCTGATGGCCTCGGCGGTCCTGATCGCGTAGTGGTCGGTCATGCCAGATATGAAGTCGACGGCGGCGGCGTCCTCGGACTTGCTGCGGACATTGTAGTCGGAAGGAATTTCGTCTCGGTTGACGTCGTAGTGGCGATATAGGAGCCTGATTATCTTCCTGGCCGTTCGTCCTTGGAGTCCCCTGTCTTCGGGAATATAGACCCGCTGGAACATGAACTCCCGCAGAGTGTTAAAGGCGCTCCGCACGGTGTCACCCATCGTAATCACGAGTGAGGAACTACCGTTGCCATTTCCAGTTGCAGCCCAGGAATGCTCGATAATGTCGGTCACCATCGTGCCGACGCGTTTCGAGTGGCGATCTCCCAGCACCCTGAAAACGTCGAGGGGCAGTTGGCTGTCCTCCAGAACGCCGGCTCGGAAGGCGTCCATCAGATCGTGGTTCAGGTAGGCGACGGCGTCGGAGATTCGGCATATCTGGCCTTCGAGGGTCAGCCCTTCGACCAGATCGCTTCGAAGGAAGTCGCCTCTTGGCTTAGAGTGCATCAGGATTCCCTGGCGCACTTCCCAGGTGAGGTTCAGGCCATTGCCCTCCTTCTCCAACTGCTCAACAACGCGGAGGCTCTGGTGGTTGTGCCTGAAGCCTCCGGGATGCAGAGAGCCAAGCTCGTCTTCGCCAATGTGCCCAAAGGGGGTGTGTCCGAGGTCGTGGCCGAGCGCGATGGCTTCGGTCAGGTCTTCGTTGAGGTTCAAAGCTCTGGCGATGGTTCTGGCAATCTGGGCGACTTCAAGAGTGTGGGTGAGCCTGGTGACGTAGTGGTCGCCCTGGGGAGCGATGAACACCTGAGTCTTGTGTTTCAGGCGCCGGAAAGCCTTGGTGTGAAGGATGCGGTCGCGGTCTCGTTGATACTCAGTTCGGACGGGCGAAGGAGGCTCGGGTATCTCGCGGCCTTCGCTGGAGCCGGACTTGGCGGCGTAAGGCGAGAGAGTTTCCTCTCTTGCTAGCAGTCTATTCAGGACGGATTCGGTGTTTGCGCTGCGCGCCGCTGGTGTAACGATGGCAGATTTTCTCCTGGTTTTCGAGCGCGTCCCCTCACCAAATCGGGCGCGCAAGATGCCCCTCGTTGTCTGTTTCGTAACTGCACCACTATACCATATCCATCGGGTGGCGAGGCTAGCTGGGAAGCGAAATGGGCCTGTATCAAGTTAGTCGGTCGAAGGCCAAAAACGTTTTCAATAAACAAGAATCTGTTCGTCTGCGGTCCGGAGCTTGATTGTTCTTCGACCAGTTGATTCGCGGTGGCTCAGCAGGGCGAGTTTGGATTAGCGTCGCTGCCAACACATGAGCGAACAGCGGTGAGAAGTCGGAACGCTCAAGTCCAGCCGACCAATCTGTCATAGGTTCAAACGAAATAAAGCACGAGGGAGACTTTTGTGGAAAGTTTGAAACAGTTTGGAATTTTGCCCCTGGTTGACCCGGGAGAAGGCACGACGGTTATCGAGCCGCCAGGAGCAGGCGCTGGTTACTGGGTGGGCGGGTGCAGCGCCAACTTCGGTCCGGAGGGCGGGATGTTCCACTTGTACTACCGGACTCGAAAGCCAATCTCTGAGGGCCGGGGCGGATTGTGCTCGGTGGTTCGAAGCGCAGACGGCGTGAATTTCGAGTGGCAGGGCGAAGTGTTGCCTCCTGGGGATTCTTGGGACTCGAAGCTGACCAGGGTGGACACGATGGCTTATGTGCCGCCGGGTTTCACGGTTTTATACGGCGGGCGATCGGGTATTGAAGAGACCTATGAGGGTAGCACGGGGATCGCTGTCTCGTTTGATTTAAGAACGTTCCAGAAATTGACGCCTCACAAGCCTGCGCTTCAGTCTGTTCACGCCACAGGGTCACTGAAGTATTCGGACATTGTGGTTCTAGATGATGCGTACGTGTTCTATTACGAGTGCGCGAGGGTGGATGGCGCTCACGAGATTCGGATGAACCGTGTGCCGAAGAAATAATTATGAACACTCTGGGGTAAGATCAGCCCGCCAAGCGAGTCAGTAACTCCTTGAGACGCGGAGTGTTCTCCAGCGCGCCTCGGAGGCCGTCGATGTCCGACTCTCCCACGATTAAAGGGCTGCGTTGGAATCTGCCGTTGCCGCTGTAATAGCAGAACCGGACGCTGGTCGATCCGTCTTCAAACTCCAGAAGCTGAATCGTCGGGCGATGGTGTTCGCCATCGTAAGCCGCCTCCTCCGCGATAATCCCTGATCCCCAATGCAGGTTGAAGGCTCGTGATTTTTCGCTCTGATTCGCCATAACGCGCTCCTGATCTTGAAATGCAGTAAACAATGGGCCAGCTCTCGGTAATTCATGAATTTATGCGAGAGCTGGCCCGATTTGCAGATTTGCGTCACGAACTTGGCGCTAGTCGCCGCTGATCTTGATGCCTGCCATGTCCTCAAGGAACTTGGCGATAGCTGAGTGATCTGAATCGCCTTCGCCGGAGTTCACCAGCGATATGATCATCTGCTGCACCAGAGCAGTCACCGGCAGGCTGACGCCTAATTGTTGGCCGGTGATCAACGCGTTGTTCAGGTCTTTGCGGTGGAGGTTGATGCGGAATCCAGGCGTGAAGTCGCCCGACATCATCATGGGGCCTTTGGCATTGAGAACGGTGCTTCCGGCAAGGCCGCCCTTGATGGCTTCGAACACGACGTTGGGATCGAGTCCAGCTTTTTTGGCCAAGGTGAACGCTTCGCCAACTGCCTCGATGTTGGCCGCCACGATGATTTGGTTCGCCAGTTTAGTCGTATTGCCAGCGCCGTAGTCTCCGCAAAGGACGATTGAACCGCCCATAGATTCCAAAAGCTCAAGCTGGGTGTCGAAGACGTCTTGTTTGCCGCCGACCATTATCGCCAAGGTTCCGGCGACGGCTCCGGGTTCTCCGCCGCTGACCGGAGCGTCAAGAAACGCGACACCGGCAGCTTCGCAGGCGGCGGCTATCTTCTGTGACGAACCGGGCGCGATAGAGCTCATGTCGATGACGACCGAACCCGCAGACGCGCCTTCCAGCACTCCGTTGGGGCCGAGGATGGCGGCTTCGGATTGCGGGGAGTCAGGAACCATCGTGATAACGACGGGCGCGGCTTCTGCGACTTCCTTTGCCGAAGAGGCGGCTTTAGCGCCGTCTGTGACGACCTCCTCCATCGCTGAGCCTACCAAGTCAAAGACGGTCACAGAGTATCCTGCTTCCATCATATTTCGGGCCATCGGCTTGCCCATAATTCCTAGTCCGACGAGTCCAATTTCTCCACTGGGCATGGTTTTCTCCTTTTCTCGCTATGTCCGGCTGGGGATGAATACTGGACGGCCTCTTTCGCGTGTAGATAAATTTGAGGAAAGAGTAAAGCGAATGGACTTGCATGGTCAAGTGTCCTTAGCGGGGCGCAGGTGGCGAACCGAGGACACTTGACCGTGTTAGTCGGCGCGGATACCATTATGGTGCCGTTCGCTGGTCGCGGTTGCATCTCTCGAAAGATGACCGAACAGACCGAGGCGAGGCGGTTTCAAATTCTGTTGATCTCTGGAGATTTCATCCATCCTAATGAGTGACGATATTCCCAAATGGCCGAGGGTGAAAGAGCTTCTCGACGGAATCATGGACCGGTGGGAACGCAAGATGAATCGCAAGGGTTATCCCGGATTCCATGACTTCCATTGGGATTCCCCTGAACATCTCTCCAATGATGAATCGATGAGCATGAAGTTCATCGAACCGGGCCAGCCTGCGGAAGATACTGCTCTGATTATCTCGCTGCGCCGGGGGCTGGGGAGTATCCCAAAGATGCCGATGGGCGGACCTTTTCTCAAAGCTGATGAGATCGACGAGATAGCCCGGTGGATCGACGCAGGCATGCCGGAATAAACGAGGGCAAATTATGGCAGAATGGCCAAGCAGCACAGTTGAATTGAATTGGGAGGGCGGATTTAAATTCACGTCCGCCGACGCCCACGGACATTCGATCACTGTGGATGCGCCGCAGAGCGAAGACGAAAACTTCGATCGTTTCAAACCAGGCGAACTTCTGTTGACGGTTCTAGCAGACTGCGCACGTATCGACGTGGCGAACATCCTGACTCGACGACGACAACAAGTCACCGTTCTTGAGATCAAGGTCAAAGGCACTCAGCTACCAGACCCACCGTGGGCCTGTTTGGAGACCGAGCTTGAGTACATCATTCGCGGCAAGAATCTACAAGAAAAGCAAATCGAGCGATAGACCTCTCGGAAAATAAATACTGTTCAGAGGGCTCTTCAATCGCGGGAAATTCCAAGATCACTAGCTCGTTCACGATTATTGAGGAGGGGGAATAGCCTCCCCCTATTTGAACTTATCTCAAGTAAATATTCAGGAGGATTCTCAAGTGGCAGACGTTACTCTGGAACAACTAGAAGCTCTGAAAGACATACCGACACCGGCGATAGCTAACGCCATCGAGACGTTTAACATCATCCCTCGTAACAAGGGGTTCATGGGGCCGGACATCTCGGCTATCTTCCCAGACATGGGCAACATGATCGGGCACGCGGTTACAGGCGTGATTCGAGCTGACGCTCCGCCCAGTGCTCATATGAACGTGTCTCGTGTCGAGTGGGTTGACGAAATCTTGAGCATTCCCGCTCCCCGGGTCATTGTGCTTCAGGACCTGGACTGGCCCAACCCCATCGGCTCATTCTGGGGCGAAGTGCAGGCCAACATCCACAGCGCGCTGGAGTGTGTCGGCACGGTCACAAACGGCGGCGTTCGAGACCTGGACGAGATGCAGGACAAGAACTTCTTTGCATTCGCTTCCGCGATTCTCGTTTCCCATGCTTACGTTCATATCACCGACGTGAATGTTCCTGTGAACATCGGCGGGCTTGAGGTGAACCCTGGTGACATTATTCAGGGCGACAAGCATGGCGTCATCAAGATTCCGCCAGAGATCGCAGGGGAGCTTCCCGACGCGGTGAAGCGGGTGGAGGAGCGAGAGCAAATTCTAATCGGTCTCGCCAATCAGCCGGATTTCACTCCTGAAAAGCTGAAAGAAATGCTAGAGAAGATGTACTAGACCCGTAGGGAGTGTTGTCAATTGTCAAACGCAAAAGTCGTCTTCTTCACCGGGCTGCATGAGAAGATTGTCGAAATAGTCACAGACCATGCGCCTGAAGGTTTTGAGACACAGGTGATATATCGAAACACGCCGCTGGATGAGCAGAAGGCCGCGGTCGCCGACGCTGATTTCATTCTGGTCTATGGCGCGCGGCTTCACGACGATGTGCTGAAGGCCGCTCCCAAGGCTCGGATGGTCCAGCTGCTGGCGGCGGGTTACGATAGCATGAACCTGAAGCTCCTCCGCGAGATGGAGATTCCATGCTGCAACAACGGTGGCGCGAACTCCAGAGCGGTGGCGGACGAGGCGTTATTCTTGATGTTGAGCCTGTACAAGCAAGGGATCGCAGCGCACGCTTCGACGACGTCGGGAGAATGGAACGCTCCCATCGACGGTTTCAACACATTCGAGCTTGCGGATAAATTGGTAGGCGTCCTGGGAATTGGCAATATTGGTCGTCAGGTCTCCAGGCGGGTGCAGGGCTTCGACGCCAGGGTGCAGTATTATGATTTGTTTCCATTGTCCCAGGAACAAGAGCGAGAACTGGATGTGACGAGAGTCAGCCTTGAGGAGCTTTTCAGGACTTCGGACATCATCACCTGCCACACTCCATTGACATCTGAGACTCGACACATCGTTAACGCCGAAAATCTTGGTCTGATGAAGTCTTCGGCAGTTCTGATTAACACAAGTCGAGGACCCGTGGTGGACGAAGCGGCATTGATCGAAGCGTTGCAAGAGGGGCGAATCGCCGGCGCAGGCCTCGACGTGTTCGAGCAGGAGCCGGTAGATCCGAATAATCCGCTCCTCAAGATGGACAATGTTGTGGTCAGCCCTCACAGCGCCGGCACAACTTGGAACACCTGGTTTAGACGGGCGGAATTTGCCTATCGGAACATGAACGGCGTTTGGAACGGCGACGCGCCGATGGCGGTCGCTCAGGATTACGATTAGTGAGCTATAAGCTATCAGCCGCTTAGCTTGTTGTGCGGTTGTCGAGCCAACACCGAGGAGAAAGAAATTGGGAACTTATCGAATGTACACCGGTGACGACGGGGAGTCTCATTATGAGGAGATTGACCTGTCGCAGACTCCTGACTGGACTTCGCCGTTGGCGACAACCCACATCGTGTTTCGCACTGACCCTGCGGGCAAGTTTCAAGACTGGCATCCAGCGCCCCGAAGGCAGTTTGTGATCATTCTGTCCGGTCAATTGGAGATCGGTTTTGGCGACGGCACGAAGAGAGTGTTCGACGCTGGAGACGCTCGGCTGGTTGAGGACACGACCGGCAAGGGCCACACGACGGCAGTCCATGGCGACCAGCCTGCCGTGTTGGCGACCATTCCGCTGGATGACTAACTGGCTGATGGCTGAAAGCTGATTGCCATCTCAGAAGGAGAAAACATGGAACCGGTGATTCGCAATGTCGAAGGCGCGAGCAACCCGATTCTGGGGACGTCAGACGGCGTGCCCAACTACGTGATGCTATACGTTCAGCACGAGCCAGGCGCGTCCAGCGCACATCACACGCACGCCTGGGAGCATCAGGCCTTCATCGTCGAAGGCTCAGGCATACTGTGGGTTGACGGGAAAGAGTACCCTATTAAGACTGGGGACGCGGTGCTGGTTCCTCCCGGTTCAGAGCATCATTTCACCAACACCGGAGACGTGATGCTGAGCAGGGTCACGGTGAACCCGCTGAGTTCTGTTGGAGGAGGAGGCTAAATTGCCAGGAGTTCATGATCGGGGTGGATGGCCCACTGACGAGATGATCGACCGGTCAGATCACATCTGGACGGACTGGGAGTATAAGACCCACGCGCTGGTCGGCGCATTGCGCTTCCGAGAGTTGATGAACACAGACGAGCTTCGGCGAGGCATCGAGGCGATTCCGTCCGAAGATTACGAAGCGTCCTCGTACTATGAGCGCTGGTCCAGGTCACTAGAGACTATTTTGACCGAGAAGGGCGTGCTGTCCACTGAAGAAATAGACACGAAAGTGAAGGAACTGGAAGGGCGTTGGGAGTCTGACAGTTGAACACCAAATTCTCCCCTGGTCAAGTGGTCAGAGTCAGGCCGGACGCCCACGACGGCCATCATCGAACGCCGTGGTTTATCAAGGGCAAGATGGGCCGGATTCACAGTGTGGCAGGCGAATTTTTCAACCCGGAATCCAGGGCTTATGGAGGCGATGGGCTGCCTAAACAGCCTCTGTATGCGGTCGAGTTCGAACAACGGGATGTCTGGGCGACCGAGTATCGAGGCCCAGACTCCGACACTCTGGTTGTGGACATATACGAACATTGGCTGGTTAAAGCGAATTAACGAGTTACTGACGGGAGCGACGATATGAGTGAGGATCACGGCCACGATCACGCCGAAATCGGGCCGGAGGACGAACATCCGGGTTTGCAATGGGACGTGTCGCTGAGCGAACGGGCCAAGCGTTCGCTGGCGATGCACGAATTGCTGATCGAAAAGGGAGTAGTCACCAACGAAGAAGTGGAGACTGCCTCCAATAATCTGCGGCGGCGGACGCCAGCGGATGGCGCGAAAGTGGTTGCCAAAGCGTGGGTGGACCCGGAGTTCAAACAGCGATTGCTAGACGATGCTCGCGCGGCGGTTTATGAGCTTGGGTATTCACTGGCGCACGACGCCGAGCTTTCGGTGGTCGAGAATACAGAGGACGTGCATCACGTGGTGGTCTGCACCTTGTGCTCTTGCTACCCTTCGTCGTTGCTAGGACCACCGCCAGATTGGTACAAGAGTTTTGCCTATCGCCAACGCACAGTGATTGAGCCTCGATCTGTCATGAGAGAGTTCGGTTTGGAGTTGAGTCAGGATATCCAGGTTCGGGTTGTTGACAGCAGCGCCGACCAACGATACTTGGTTCTTCCAGAACGCCCGGCTGGAACCGATGGCCTGACCGAAGAGCAGCTTGCAGATCTGGTGACGCGGGACAGCATGATCGGTGTCACGAATCCGCTCAGTCCTGAAGGCGCGCCTATCTCTTAGAAGACCATTATCCCATTAGCAGGAGACAATGCAACAATGCCAGAGATGAGTGGGGCGCAGGCCCTTGTGAGACAGTTGCGATCCGAGGGCGTGGACACGATATTCGCCCTTCCCGGCGTGCAGATCATGGCGGCGTTCGACGCCCTGCACGAGGCGCAGAACGACATCAACCTTGTTCACGTCCGTCACGAACAGGCCACGACGTATATGGCCGACGGCTATGCCAAAGCCACCGGAAAGGTCGGCGTCGCGATGGCCGTGCCAGGGCCGGGGGCGCTCAATGCAAGTGCGGGTCTTGGAACCGCCTTCGCCAGCTCGTCTCCGGTGCTGTTGGTCTCTGGCCAGATTGACAGCGGAGCGTTGGGCAAGCGTCAGGGCCAACTTCACGAGGTCGAGGACCAACTGGACGTATTTAAGCCCATCACAAAATGGAACCATCGGGTCACTCGCGTTGAGGAGATTCCTGAAGCGGTCCACGAGGCGTTTCGGCATATGAGAACCGGCAGGCCGCGCCCTGTGGAGCTTGAGATACCTCCAGACACGCTGGCGAATCTTGGAATGGCAGACATCATCGAGCCGGAGGAGTATCCGGCGGCGTCTGCCAGCGTTGACGACATAGCCCGCGCCGCTAAGATGCTCTCCGAGGCTCAACGTCCGGCTATCATCGCAGGCGGCGGGTCGCTGATCGCGGGCGCGGGCGCCGAACTTCTGCGTGTTGCCGAAATGGCGCAAGCTCCGGTCATGACGACTCAAAGCTCGAAGGGTGTCATCTCAGAGGCCAATCCCTACCATACCGGGACCAACTACGTCGCTGTCGGGCCTGCCTCCCAAATCATGCCGGACTGCGATGTGCTGTTGGCGGTTGGAACTCGCCTGCTGTTCAGGGAGCCTCAGGGCAAGATCCCACGCATCATTCATATTGACGCCGATTCGGACGAGATCGGAAAGAACTTCCCGACAGAGTTGGGGATCGTCGCTGACGCCAAGGTTGCGATGGGACAGTTGGCCGAGCGGCTGAAGGTGACGGGCGTGTCGAAGCCATCAAGGGCTGACGAGATCGCTGGATACAAACGCGCTACAGCCGATTCGGTTCAGGAACTCGCCCCCCATCAAGTGGGCATTATCCGGTCAATGCGCCAGCAGTTGGACGATGACGCTATTGTCATCGCAGGCGTGACCAACATCGGTTACTGGAGCAACGTGGCCTATGAAGTGCGACAGCCCAGGTCATACGTGACGTCGGGATACTTCGGCACTCTGGGATACGCATTCCCGACGGCATTGGGGGTCAAAGTTGCGGCTCCCGACAAACAGGTTGTGGCCTTGTGTGGGGATGGGGGGTTCATGTACAGCCCCCAGGAATTTTCGACTGCTGTGCGCTATGGGATCAATACTGTGGCCGTGGTGTTCAACAACAGTGCGTTCGGGGCGTCTCGTTGGGACCAGACTCACCGATACGACGGCAGGTTCATCGGCACAGACCTGGCGAACCCGGATTTCATGAAGCTGGCCGACTCCTTCGGCGCCGTGGGCATAAGGACCAACTCGGATGGATTCGGGGATGCGCTAGGCGAGGCTCTGAAGGCGAACGCTCCGGTGCTGCTAGAGGTCGAGGTTCCCGTGGAAATGCCGCCGTTCCAGATCGTTTGAGCGGGTTCAGCGCCGGTGTGTGTGGCGCCTTTTATGCCGAGCGAAGCCGATGCATCTGGTCGCTTCTAGAACAAGTGTTGCTCTGATGACCATTAGATTCTTCGCCCCGACTCAGAATGACAAATTGACGGCGAACCCTCACGGCTGAAAGCT
>DCAW01000051.1 GCA_002313895.1 Dehalococcoidia bacterium UBA1123 | reverse complement strand
CGTGGATTTGGATATCGTGTTCAACTCTGAATACCAGTTCGGAGAGCTCGTTCAGGGCGGGTACAATTCTGAGGGCTTGCCTTCGGATGACCCATCCACTCCCTGGGATGAGACCGTTGTGTTTATCTGGCAAAACTTCATCCCGACCACCATCGTCGGAACCTGCTCCTCCACATCAATTTCATCGCCAGCGGCGGGATTCTGCGTGAGTCACGATTTTGACACCTCGGCGACAGCATACAAACAGAGCGCCAACAGCCTTGAGTCAATCAAGGCGCAGGCAGCCAAGGCCATCGCCGCGTTGGTGACAAATGTGGATAGCGCCCAAGTTGGCCTGACAACCGCTCAGGAAGCGTTGAGCGATGTTCTTGGGCCAGTCGATTCTCTGGCGCTCGACGATAGACAGCGAGACCTCGACGTGGCGTCTGCTAGCCTATTGAAAGCGATCGAAGACCTGTCGATCTTAAATCAAGGCTCAGGAAAACTGGGCGTCGACAACCAGATGGCGCAGATCGAGCTAGCCAAGTCCAACTTGCAAACTGCGATAGACGACCTTGAAGATGTCAAGTCGGCCAGCGATCCTGCGGTCATCGAAAATCAACGCAATCAGGTCGGTTTAGCGACGGCAATACTCGCTGACGCCCAGGTGGAATTGGACCTGCTTGAGAGCGGCGGTGACCTGGTCGCGTTGGATACCAAGCTTCTCGAAGTGGAGGTTGCCCGCCTCAATCTCGCTGAAAAGGAACAAGAACTGGCGGATCTGATACAAGGCCCGGACATCCTCGACCTGGCCGTGACGCAGGCGAAGGTTGTAACCGCACAGGCTGCGCTCACGCATGCGGAAAATCGGTTGACTAACTCTGTCATCACCGCCCCTTGGGAGGGTGTAATCACGTTTATCAATGCCGAAGCCGGACAGTCGACCAACGCCAACACGCCTATCATGGAGATCGTTGACACCAGTGTTGTCGAGATCGATGGCGTGGTCGACGAGATCGATGTGCTTTTCGTTCAGCTAGGCTCCTCAGCGTTGGTCACCATGGACGCCCTTCCTGGCGAGTTCCTCCAGGGAGAAGTGTCGTTCATAGCCACTGAACCAGACACTCAACAGGGCGTGGTCAGCTTCCCAATCCGTATCCTCATCTCCTTGCCGCAAGGACTCGAACTCCCTGAAGGACTGAGCGCGGTAGCCAACGTCGTGATCCGTGAAGATCGAGGCGTGCTGATGGTGCCGATTAACTCGCTATACGGATCCTTTGATGAACCAACCGTGAGAGTAGTCGAGAATGGCCAGGTTAAGGACGTGCCTGTTGTGCTGGGCAACAGTGACGATTTCTGGATCGTAGTCAACGAAGGAATCTCCGAAGGCGACCTTGTGATTATGGAATCTGAAGGCTCGCAGAGCAGTCAATTCAACTTTGGGGGTAACTTCCGTGCTATCGGTGGTTTTACAGGCGGTGGAGGTTTTGGCGGCAGGGGCGGCGGCGGTCGCCGGTAAGCCATCATGATCAAACTTGAGGACATTTACAAGATATATCGCATGGGCGAAGTGGAGGTCGGCGCACTACAGGGCGTCACTGTGACCATTGACGAAGGCGACATAGTAGCGATCATGGGGCCATCAGGCTCAGGCAAATCCACGTTGATGAATATCATCGGGTGCCTGGACGTCCCGACAACTGGTCAATACTTCCTCAACGACGAAGACGTCGGCAGCCTGAATGACGACAGGCTGGCGGTGATCCGTGGCGCCCAGATCGGTTTCGTGTTCCAGACCTACAACCTGCTGCCCAGAATGACCGCTCAGGCCAACGTCGAACTGTCGTTAGTGTACGGCAACCTTCGCAACAGAAAGAGCCGGTCTCTCGAAGCTCTAGAGCGCGTCGGGCTGGGAGATCGAGCCGGTCACAAACCGACGGAGCTTTCCGGGGGGCAGCAGCAGAGAGTCGGAATTGCGAGAGCGCTGGCGAAACAGCCAAGCATTCTGCTCGCCGACGAACCAACCGGCAACCTCGACAGCACATCCAGCGAGGAAATCATGGCAATCCTCAGAAGCCTTAACGAGGATGACGGCCTCACAGTGGTGATCGTCACCCATGAACGCGACATCGCCAGCCAGACTCGTAGAGTCATCTCAATGCTCGATGGCAAAATTGTATCCGACACTCCAAACACTCAGTCGAATTTGGTGACGGCAAATGAACCCGATTGACGTTTTAAGGACCGCGTTGTCATCGTTGGGCGCGAACAAAATGAGAGCCGGATTGACGCTTTTAGGCATGGTTATCGGCGTGACGGCTGTGATCTCGCTGATGGCAATTGGACGTGGAGCGCAGGAATCCATCACGTCGCGGATTGAGTCTCTCGGAACAAACCTGCTGTTCGTTCGTCCCGGTTCAAGCAGCCAAGGCGGGATATTCGCCGCACAGGGTTCTGCTGGAACTCTCACGCTCGAAGACGCATATGCCTTGATCGACCCGATTTTTGCTCCATCAGTCGGATCGGTGGCCCCCGAATTGGGCACGACCGCCCAGATCGTGGCTGGTCGAGAAAACACGAACACGCGGGTCGTGGGTGTCACGCGCGAGTATCAGTTTGTGAGAAACTTCCCGGTTTCGTCCGGGTCGTTCATAACGCTGGGACAGGTCCTCAACAATTCAGAAGTCGTCGTGCTGGGCTCCTCGGTGGCTGAAACACTGTTCGGCAACCGCGATCCGGTGGGTCAAAACGTCCGCCTTGGTGGCAGGCGGTTCGAGGTTGTGGGCGTGTTGGGGAGCCAGGGAGGTGCGGCGTTCGGAAGTTTCGACGATCAAGCCCTCGTCCCAATCACGACGGCGTTCTATCGGCTGTCGGGCCGGCAGACCAACCAAGGCTCGGTCCGGGTGGACACTATAAACGTTACGGCGAAGGACGCTGAATCGATGGACAATGCAATCGGCGAAATCTCCACGGTGCTGAGACTGCGCCATCGAATTACCGCCGAAGACGATTTCACTGTCAGCAGTCAACAAGAGACCATCGAGGCCCTGGAAGAAACGACCAACACATTCGTGATGTTCCTTGGGGGGATAGCGGGCATATCACTGCTGGTAGGCGGCATCGGAATAATGAACATCATGCTCGTCTCCGTGACCGAGCGCACGCGAGAAATCGGGATACGCAAGGCGATGGGCGCCAGGCGCAGAGATATTCTGATGCAATTTATCTCTGAAGCATCGCTGTTGAGTCTGGGCGGCGGGACCGCTGGAGTTGCGGCTGGATACATTTTGTCGAGGCTCCTCGACGGACGCAATCTGGCGGGCCAGGTGTTCGAGACAGCGTTTAGCACGAACATAGCGCTTCTGGCTCTGGTTGTTTCGGTGGCAATCGGCTTGTTTTTCGGCATCTACCCTGCAATGCGCGCGGCCCGGCTGCACCCCATAGACGCGCTCAGGTCCGAGTGACGTTTTTATGAATCTAGAGCCACGACAAATTCGAGGAATCTACTTCCGGAGGGGATCGTGAACAACAAATTTTTCATGGGGCTTGTAGGAGCAGTTTTGCTAGCCGCATTAGGCG
>DCAW01000038.1:1197-19069 GCA_002313895.1 Dehalococcoidia bacterium UBA1123 | reverse complement strand
GAGTATGTTGAGCGCTACTCTAAGATGGCTGAAACGCTTGGCATTAGCAATGCTAGCGGCAATCGTGATCGGCGCGATCGTGATTGCCGTAACACCACAGGGACGAAACGGAGTAAAAACCGCGCTGTTTCTGCCTCAGATATTGCCCGGGTTCCCCGTGAAACCGCAGGAGTGGTTCACCGGAACGCCGACTCGACAGAATGTCTCATACCCCATTGCTTCAGGAAGCGGCAACGCCGACGTTTATGTGCCTGCAAGCGACGGACTGCACAGCGCGGTTCTCTTGTTCCTTGGCGTTAACCCCGCAGGGCGGGATGACCCGCGTGTAGTGGGTCTCGCTGAAGGACTGGCGCGGTCAGGAGTTGTTGTCATGATTCCCTGGTCCGACACCATGACCCAACAGCGGATATCCGTTGGCGATGTTGATAATCTGGTGTACGCCTTCCAATACATGATCGGCCTGGATGTCGTAGATGCCGAGAAGGCGGGTATGGGAGGTTTTTGCGTCGGTGCGTCTTTCGCCACTGTCGCAGCCCAGGACTTCAGAATACGCGACCAAGTGAAGTTCGTTAACTTTTTCGGAGGCTACTACAACGCTCGCGACCTAGTCGCCTCGGTCGTCACTTCGACTCGATTTGACGCCGGAAACACAGAACCCTGGAGTCCCGACAGCCTTAGCACGCAGGTTATCCGCCGCCATTTGATCGAGGGCGTCCGTGACAGAAATGAACAATCTATGCTGTCTCAAGAATTTATCGATCGGACCGCGTCCCTTAACGCACCAATGATCGAGGCATTATCGCCGGATGCCAAGGTAGTTTACGATCTCCTGAACGAGAAGGACGTGGTTCAGGCGAGGAAGTTGGTGGAAGCATTGCCGGCCTCGGCCCTCGCCACGTTGAACGCTATATCTCCCATCACGAATATAGAAAACCTGAATGCTCGCGTGCTGATAATGCATGACAGAGAGGATGCTTTGGTGCCGTCAGAGGAGTCTCGCAGGCTCGCAGATTCTCTTGCGGCCCAGGGCAATGTCTATCACACTGAGTTCTCGCTGTTCCGACACCTCGACCCCACTCGCGCCGTCAGTCCTCCAATTTATGTGAAGGAGCTTTGGAAGCTATATTTGCATATGTATAACGTGCTACGCGAGCTGTCGTAATTGCCTGAACACTTGGCTGGTGTGGCATGCCAGATTGCTATACACTTGGCCTGTTAATTTTGATAACCATGCCTGAACGAGATACCCGAGGCTCGTCTGGGTAACTTAGTTCAAGAACAACGAATCTAGGAGAAGAAATGGCTTACGAATTTAACCACGTCCATCTGAAAGCCCCTGACCCCAAGAAAACCGCCGATTGGTACGTCGAAGCGTTTGGGTTCACCATCGTCAGCGACACGGTTAGGCCGGTTGGCGACAGATTCATCAGATGCCGAACTTCGGATGGCATCGCAATCAACATCTCTGGCGCTCGCACAAACGAATCAATGGGCGAGGGCGACGAAAACGCTCACTACGGATTGGAACATTTCGGAATAAATGTCGATGACATGGATGCCGAAATCGAGCGTTTGATCGGTCTAGGCGCCACTCTCAAAGAAGGGCCGACAGG
This sequence comes from Dehalococcoidia bacterium UBA1123, assembly GCA_002313895.1. Lineage (GTDB taxonomy): Bacteria > Chloroflexota > Dehalococcoidia > Lucifugimonadales > UBA1123 > UBA1123. Next base: position 17,456 of record DCAW01000038.1, on the reverse strand, counting down.
CAATCCCGGCGGTCCGACTATCGCCTTCATCGCCGCTCCAGACAACACGCGAATCGAACTGCTACAACTGCCAACTTAATCAGTTACATACTCGACAGCAGGCGCCCAGGCGCCTCTCTGGCAACGTGAGTTGATCCGAGGCGCCCGCCGCCTCAGTGCAAACCGAAGGAGCACATAAAATGCCGAGAAATTCTTTCTTCCCGAACCCCGACAACAAGCCCGCCGGGTTCTCCCCTGCGACGAGAGTAGGAAACATGGTTTTTTCTTCAGGACAGGTAGCCGCCGATTCAAACGGAAACGTGGTGGGCGAAGGCGACGCCGGAGCGCAGTCTGAACAGGTTTTCAACAATATTGAGGCCGCTTTAATCGCAGCAGGCGCGGTCATGTCCGACGTCACCAAAATCACGGCGTTTCTGGTTAACAGCGAGGATTATCCAGCCTACGCCGCTGCTCGCGCGAAAGCCTTCAATGCTCCCGGTCCGGCCAGCAGCACTGTTTTCATAAGCGGCCTGGTCAGTCCAGCTTATCTGGTCGAAGTCGAAGCGATCGCTGTAATTAGCGGATAGGTTGGAGATATGGCCGAAGACTGCCTGTTTTGCAAGATTCGCGACGGCGAAATCCCCAGCGAAATCCTCAACCGCAACGAACACTGTTTCGTCATCAGAGACATCGCGCCGACAACACCGACTCATCTGCTTGTGATTCCTGTCCAGCACTTCACCTACCTGACTGGGCTGACTCCTGAGTTCCAACATACTATCGGAGCCATGTTCGACGTGGCCAAAAGCATGGCCGAGACTGAAGGCATCGCCGAGAGCGGGTATCGTTTGGTGATTAATCAGGGCGAACAATCAGGTCAGCAAGTCCCACATTTGCACTTGCATGTGCTTGGCGGACGCGCGATGGGATCGTTGGCTTAACACCGCATGGACAACCTGCCGCCAGCCATCGAGTCCCGGCTAATCGAACTACCCATTGGTCTGCGCGATCATATTGAACGGGCCAGGGAAGTCGGTCAAGAACTGGCAATGCGCCACAGCGTTGATGCGAGTTTGGTTGATCTGGGAATTGCCGCCCACGATTTGGCAAGAGCGTTGAACGCCGATGCCTTGCTCTCTGAAGCGCTCGAACATGGAATAGAACCCGGAATCGTCGAGCGCCACGAACCGCTACTGCTCCACGGGCCTGTGGCGGCGCGATGGTTGGAACACGACGACCGTTACGACAACGACACCGTGATTCAGGCCGTCCGGTGGCACACTACGGGATTCGCTGGCATGGATGAGGTGGCAAAGACTGTATTCCTTGCCGACAAACTGGACCCGAACAAGGTGACACGTTATCCGTACCTAACGAAAGTGCAGTCCCTTGCCTCGTCTGATCTTGATTCCGCGATCGTAGAGTACATCGACCGGCAGATCGAATATTTGTTGAGTCGCGGTTTCTTGATCCATCCGGCTAGTCTGGCATTCAGGAATCATCTGATTGGACACCAGATTAACCAAATCCGGCCGTGAGACAGATGCGTGAGCGCGTTACCGGATGTAACGCACGCTCACGATTGACAGGCCAATGAAAACGATTACCAAAAATATCGTGAACCTGAACAGGGTTAACTCAAGGCCGCGGCGGGTTCTGAACGAGCCCTCGGCAGAGCCGAACAACCCTGACCCCTGCCCCTTCACCTGCACCAGTATGATGGCAATAACCAATAGCGAGACTACAATCTGGAGAATGTTCACGACCGTGTTGGACAATTATCGCTCCGTATTTTCGGATGTTCGGATACTATTCTACCGCAAAACGCGGCGAATGCTAACCAACGCTGGATTTTCGATACACACTCATCACCGCGGCGGCTAGTTTTTCAGAACTATGACGTATCGGGCGCTCGGGATCCGCCAAGTCTGCCAACTCTAGTTTCGCTGGAGCTACAGAACGACCATCATCGACAACCGGCTCGCATGGATAATCTAGCATCAGATTTAATTTCGCGTTGTTGGCGACTACATAGTCAACCACTTCCCGGAAGGTGAATTGGCGAAGAGTTTCCATATGCTCGGCCACGGCGAAACCCTGGGTCTCCCCAACCTCTGTCGCCACGTTGCATGCGTAAATTATCGGGGCTGACGTCCGCTTGATGGCGTCGGATATTTCGGGCACAAGAAGATTTGGAAGAATGCTAGTGTATAGACTTCCTGGGCCTATAACCACCAACTCAGCTTCCTCAATCGCTTTGATTGCCAGTGGGTGCCCAGGCGCGTCAATCGGGTCAATCGAAATTTCCGAGATTTTTCCGCCGTGGTCACCGATATTTGATTCGCCTTCAACGCTAGTTCCATCGGCAAATTTGACCTTCAAACTTAGATTTGACAAAGTCGACGGGATCACCTGGCCCCGCACTGCAAGGACATGACTCGATTCCACCAAAGCCTGCTCAAAACTGTGAGTGACTTGAGTCATTGCAACAATGAACAAATTTCCGAAGCTGTGCCCCTTCAAACCATTGCCTTCATCAAACCGGTACTGAAACAATTCGCCAAGCAGCGATTCGTCCTCCGACATAGCCACCAGACAGTTGCGAAAATCCCCTGGCGGCAACACACCCATCTCCCGCCTCAGCCTGCCGGAACTTCCGCCGTCATCGGCGACGGTAATGATCGCGGTCAGGTTGTCAGTGTGGTCTCTGAGTCCTCGCAGCAACACAGATAGGCCGGTGCCTCCGCCGATTGCGACGATCTTCGGTCCCCTGCCTCTGGACCAGCGTGTGTAGACTTGGTCGGCCATCTCCCCAATGCCCTGTGAGCCTAACAACACCGGGCTGAGTTTGCGATAAAACCCATACAATGCGGCCAATATGCTGCCTGAGCCTAAGGCCAGAAGCAGGAAACCTTCCAGATGCCAGGGCAGAAAATTCGGGAATTTTAGATCTGAAAATTGGCGGATCAGCCACGCGAACCCGATCGACCATATGGCGACACCTATGGCTCCGATCAAGGCCCACCGTTTCAGCCCAACGCCGAACCGAAGCAGGCGACTAATCCGCTGACGCCGACGCGCCCATATCCCAGGTCGCCGAGGCGACTTGTCATGATTCGCGCCATCGGGGCGGGTCACTTCATCGCCTCTAGCTTATTCTTCAACAGTTCAGTAGTCATCTGAGGATTTGCTTTGCCCCTTGTGATTCTCATGACCTGGCCGACCAAAAACTGTATTGCGCTCTCTTTGCCTTCCAAGTAATCCCTGACAGGTTGAGGATTGGCCGAGATCGCATCGTCGATCGCTGCGCCGACCGCATCACTATCAGATATTTGGGCGAGTCCATCTGCTTCCGTGATTGCCTGCGGATCGGCGCCAGTATTGTACATTTTCTCGAAAACAGCCTTGGCCATAGACGAACTGAGGGTTCCGCCGTCCACGAGTTTCTGCAACTCGACGATTTGGCCGGGAGCGATATTGACGTCGTCGAGCAGCGTCCCAGTCTGATTCTGGAGCCGGGCCATCTCACCCAGCATCCAGTTGCCGATGGCCTTCGCCATTTCGTTGGACGGGCTTGTGTCGGAATTAAGCGCCGTCTCGAAATAATCTGCGGTCGCCCGCGAGATTGTCAGCAATTCCGTGTCATACTCGGAAAGCCCCAAGTCGTTGACGAATCGCGCTCTCCTGGCCGCTGGAAGCTCCGGAAGGGACGCTCTGATCTCTTCCACCCAAAGCGGATCTATGGTTATAGGCGGGAGGTCTGGTTCTGGGAAGTAACGATAGTCTGACGCGTACTCTTTGGTGCGCTGGGACACCGTGATCTCCTCGTCGTCGACCCATCCTCTGGTCTCTTGTTCTATGCGCCCTCCAGACTCTAGCAGCGCGATCTGACGTTCCACCTCAAATTCGATAGCTCGATGGACGGAGCGGAAGCTGTTCATGTTCTTCACTTCCACTTTAGTTCCTAGCTCTTCGTCGTCTTTGGGTCGAATGCTGACGTTCGCGTCGCACCGGAAATTACCTTCCTCCATGTTGGCAACGCTCGTTCCGATAAACTGTAGGATTGTGTGGAGCTGAACAAGATATTCTCTTGCTTCATCGGCGCTCCGCAGGTCTGGCTCTCCGACAATCTCCATCAGCGGGACCCCAGCCCTGTTGATGTCGAGAAGGCTGTAGCCTTCGCCGTAATCTTCGGTCCGGTGGAGCAGTTTGGCGGCGTCCTCTTCGAGATGGACTCGCGTGACTCCAATGGAGCGGGTCTGCCCGTCTACCTGAATTTCGAGACACCCGTCGGAGGCAACCGGCATGTCGAACTGAGAGATTTGGTAGCCCTTCATCAGGTCTGGATACGGGTAGTTTTTGCGGTCGAACTTTGTGTTCCGAGCTATGGTGCATCCTAGGGCCAACCCAGTCCGAATAGTGTGTTCGACTGCTTTCTTGTTGATAACCGGCAACACACCCGGCATCCCCATGCACACCGGGCAGACAACCGAGTTAGGCTCTCCATCTTGATACTCGGAACTGCACCCACAAAACATTTTGCTCTTCGTCAATAACTGAGCGTGGACTTCCAGCCCAACTACGACTTCGTACTCCATGATATGTTCAACCTCACCTGGGACACGCCTGCAAAACGCGGCACGAAACCAATTCAAGTATATTTAACCCGTTATTTGTTTTCAACGCTGATGTGGTTCGCCATTCACTCGATTGTTGTTCCTTCATCGGGCCATGCGCCTTCACCAATCAGCGGAACGAAACGACATCCCCCTAGCGTTGCCACGGAGAATCCATCGTGTGTTCTGACGACTTTCATTAACTGTTGTTCTTGGCGACTGCCGACGGGAACCACTAGCCTGCCGCCAATTTCCAGTTGCTCCACAAGTTCCGTCGGCAGCTTCGGAGCGCCGGCGCCGACGATGATGCCGTTAAATCTCGGTTCGTCGGGCAACCCTAATTCACGGCCAGCCCGTTTTACGGTGATATTGGCGTAACCCAACGATTGTAGCCGCCTTTCCGCTGGGCGAATCAGGGTAAGTATCCTCTCAGTGCTAACAACCTCACGGGCCAGTTCCGCCAGAACGGCCGCTTGATACCCGCTGCCTGTGCCGATATCTAGAACACGATCCATGCGCCGGACTCCCAGAACGCTGGTCATCAACGCAACCATATATGGCTGAGAGATCGTCTGGTCATGCCCAATTGCCAGGGCCATGTCCGCATACGCCAAGTGCGCCGCTTCAGCGGGAACGAATTTTTCTCGCGGCACTCGCAACATCGCTTCGATGACACGGTGGTCGTCCAACTCGACCGAAATACGATCAAACAGCGCTTTCTTGTCACGTTCAGTGTCTAAATCCATGACCAACTCGGATGCTGAGACGTAAATTCCAATAATCAGACGCCAGTGTTGAGCCTCAGTGTAAGCGGCATGCGGTCAGGTTACAATCTGCAAAGCCATGCGCGCCCGCGCAGAAGTCAATTGCGCCAGAATCTAATTGACTGAAATTTCTGCGCCATGATAATCTTACGTATAGAAATGCGCCGTGAAACAATTCACAAGCTAGAAGCCCCACTCGTTCAAACGACGGGCCAAGTTAGGCGCTCGATCCAGCGACAATCTTTACTGCAATAAACATATCGGTAGGTGAACGATGGCTTCAGGCCTTGATTTGAAAGATCGTGAGTTGCTCAACACCATTCAGTCTTCATTTCCACTTGTGGAAGAGCCGTTCCTGCAAATGGCCGAATCGCTGGGCTTGGAAGAGTCTGATGTGATCCGCCGCATCGAACGCATGAAAGCAATGAACGTCGTTCGGCAGATTAGCGCTATCTTCGATACCCGCCGTCTCGGCTACAAAACAATGTTGATTGCGATGAAATTCGCCCCAGAGGATTTGGACGCCGCCGCCCAGGTAATCAATCAACACCCAGGTGTCAGCCATAATTACGCTCGCAACGGCCACTACAACCTCTGGTTCACCCTTGCGGTGGCCCCTGACGACAGTCTTGAGGACACGGTGGCCCGCATGGCCGACGAAACCGGCGCCGATGGCTACCGCCTGATGCCAACGATAAGGTTCTTCAAGATTGGCGTAAACTTCGACATGGTCAAAGAGGAAGGCGCATCCACCGAGTACTACAGCCCTGATGGTTTTGACAAGAAAAAAGTCGAGACCAAAAAAGAAGACGATGGTTGGAAACGGGTCGAGGAAGTCACCGATTTTGAAATTGAAGCGGTGCGAGAACTCCAAGAGGACGTCGCCCTCGAGTCCCGACCCTTCGCGGCGATGGCTGAACGTCTTGGAACTAGCCAACAGGAGCTTTTCGACTTGGCGGCCAACTTCCAGGATCGAGGCATCATGAGGCGATTCAGCGCCGTCCTGCATCACCGTAGGGCCGGATTCCATTCCAACGCGATGGCCGTCTGGAAAGTCCCGCCCGAACGCTCGATAGAGGTTGGCAACACGATGGCCCAGTCCCGTTGGGTCACGCACTGTTACGAACGACCTACATTCCCCGATTGGCAATACACCCACTTCACCATGATCCACGCGACCACCGACGCTACGTGCGAGGATGTCGCGAAGGACATCTCCGAGGCCACGGGGATCGACGACTACATGCTTCTCTACAGCACACGTGAATATAAGAAGACGCGGGTCAGATATTTCGTTTAGACCGCGATAAGGAGACCGAATTGCCACGTTACTACCCAGTGTTCATTGATGTGAACAAGCGCAGATGCGTCATCATTGGTGGCGGAAACATCGGCCAAGAAAAGGTCGAAAAGTTGGTGGAGTGCGACGCCGATGTGTTTGTCATCAGCCCGGAAGTGAACCCGCACGTTGAAGATCTAGCTTCCAGCCAGCAAATATCCTGGGACAAGCGGGAATACCAACAGGGCGACTTAGAAGGCGCGTTCATTGCGATCGCGGCCACAGACGACAACACGGTGAACCGCCAGATCGCAAAAGAAGCAGAGGATCGGAACGTCCTCCTCAACGTCGTGGACGTGACCCATCTCTGCACATTCATCGCCCCGTCTGTAGCCCGTCGAGGCGAAGTCACAATTGCGACATCAACCGGCGGTGCCAGCCCGGCGCTGGCGCGAACTTTCCGCGAAAAGCTGACGACCAGCCGTATTCTTGAATACGCAGACCTGGCACCGATTCTAGCTCAGGCGCGCGCAGAACTCGTACAGAGAGGCGTCAAAGTCGTTCCTGACCACTGGCAGATTCAGATCACGGACGGTCTACTCAATTTGGTGCAGTCAAACAAGAGCGACGAAGCTTACAAGATTCTGATGGACGGGCTTCTCTCAGAAGCCACACCCATCCCGGTTTCCTAAGACTCGATATTGTCAATGTCACGCACGGTCAAAGTAGGCACGCGATCAAGTCCTTTGGCGCTGGCTCAAACGCATGAAATCTTGGCGCCGTTGAAGTCCACATTTCCCGAAGTCGATTTCGAGATCATCAAAATCACTCCCGATGGGGACCGCCGAAAAAGCGCGCCGTTGTTGAGCATGGGCCGCGGAATGTTCGTGAAAGAGTTGGAAGCGGCATTGTTGACAGAAGAAATCGACTTCGCGGTCCACAGCGCAAAGGATATGCCTGCCGACTTACCCGAAGGACTCCAGATTTCTGCCTTCGGAGAACGCATCGACCCGCGAGACGTCCTGGTTGACCACGCTGGCCGAAACCTCGATACGTTGCCCATAGGCGCCAAATTGGGAACGAGTAGCCCCCGGCGGGCATCTCAAATAAAGCACGCTTATCCTGGTTTGGAAATACTGCCCATGCGAGGCAACGTCGGAACTCGACTTACTAAGGCGGACGGCCTGGAGTACGATGGAGTAATCGTCGCCGCCGCAGGCATGATCCGTCTGTCGCTTGAATCTGAAATCACCGAATTTCTTCCGGTCGAACTTTGCACGCCGGACGCAGGTCAAGGCGCATTGGCCGTCGAGACTCGGACTTCGGTGGCCGAAATCCACGACTTGCTAGCTGCAATTAATCACCGCGAGACTCACATCACAGTAACCGCCGAGCGAGAATTTATCGCGGCCATTGGCGGAGGCTGTCGAGTGCCTGTCGCTGCTTTCGCTACTATTGACGGCGAGAAGTTACGATTGACCGCAATGGCCGGACTGCCCGACGGTTCCGAACTGTTCCGCGTTGAGATTGTGGGCGAAATCTCTGACTCCAAAAGCGCCGGACAATCAGCGGCGCATTCGTTGATGGAGTCTGGAGCCAGTAGCATCCTGTATCGAGCGCCTGCATGACCGCCACCGGAAAAGTCTATCTCGTTGGCGCGGGTCCCGGAGATCCCGGCCTCTTGACGCTGAAAGGTCAGCGGCTTCTGGCTTCTGCTGAAGTCGTGCTGTACGATCGACTGGTGGACCGTAAGATTCTGAGCCACGCGCCAACCACCGCCGAAATGATCGACGTCGGCAAGATTCTCGGAGAGGTGGGCCGCACGCAATCCGACATCAACTCAACGATGATAGAACGCGCTCGAAAGGGCAAACAGGTCGTCCGTCTTCAAGGGGGCGATCCTTTCGTGTTCGGTCGTGGCGGCGAGGAGGCCGAAGACCTGCGTGACGCCGGGGTGCCATTCGAAGTAGTCCCTGGCGTGACCTCCGTCGTAGCCGCGCCTGCCTACGCCGGAATACCGCTGACCCACCGGCGTTTGTCGTCTTCTTTCACAGTGGTCACCGGCAACGAGGATCCGAAAAAAACTGAATCAGCGCTTGACTGGAAAGTCCTGGCCCAATTGTCAGGCACGCTGGTGGTGTTAATGGGATGGCGGAACATGCCGAGCATTGTCGAGACGCTGATTGCCAATGGCAAATCGCCTCGGACGCCAGCGGCGCTGATAATGTGGGGCACCGAACCCTGGCAAATCGCCGTGACCGGCCCATTGTCGAACATCGTTGACCTCGCATACGAAAAAGGCATATCGTCGCCTGTTATCGCCGTCATCGGCGACGTGGCAGGCTTGAGAGAAACTCTCCGATGGTTTGACAACCGCCCCCTGTTCGGCAAACGAGCGCTGGTCACAAGAACTCGCACACAGGCCGGTAAATTGTCCCAGCGCCTGGAAGCTCTAGGCGCTATAGCCGTCGAGGCGCCAACTATAGAAATCCAACCGTTAGACGACTACACGGAGCTTGATAGCGCCGTCAGCCGTTTAACTGATTACGATTGGATTCTATTCTCCAGTGGAAACGCTGTTGAGGCAATTTTCGACAGAATCGATGCTCTGAATCTTGACTCACGTGCGTTCGCGGGAACTCAAATCGCGTGTATCGGCCCGGATACCTCCTCAATTCTGCAACGTCACGGCATAATCCCAGACCTGATCCCCGACACCGCCGTGGCAGAGTCGCTACTAAACGCTTTGACGTCACTGGATATAGCCGGTAAGAATATTCTGATTCCGAAACCGGACATCGGACGTGACACGCTACCGACGGGGCTGAGAGCGGCAGGAGCCACAATCACAGAGGTTGTGTCATATCGCACCGTGATGCCAAAAAGTTCCAAGGCCCTGGTTATGGACGCTATCTCCGAGGGAATCGACATCGCGGTGTTCACCAGTTCGTCCACCGTCGAAAACTTGGCGAAACTGTTAAACGATGATTTGGCATGTTTGGAGAACGCCAAAATCGCCTGCATAGGCCCAATAACTGCGGCAACGGCTGGCGAGTTGGGTCTGTCAGTTGATATAGTGGCTACCGAACACACGATTGACGGGTTGGTAACGGCAATGGAGGAACACTTCGTTGGAGGAGGCGACACAGGATGACTGCTAGATTTCCAAATGTGCGACTGAGAAGGTTAAGGGACAACGCTGGAATACGGCGAATGGTCCAGGAAACGAGACTGTCTGTCGACGATTTCATATACCCCCTCTTCGTCACCCACGGTCGTGACGTTCGATCTGAAATCCCACCAATGCCCGGAATTGACCAATTGTCCCTCGACCAGTTAATCCAGGAAGTCGGGGAAGCGTCCGACTTGGGCATCAAGTCAGTTTTGCTTTTCGGCATTCCCGCTGCTAAAGACCCTGAAGGGACGGAGGCATATTCGCCCGGCGGAATCATCCAGGAAGCGATTCGCGTTATCAAACAGGCTTTGCCTGACATGCTTGTGATAACAGATGTTTGCCTCTGTGAGTTTACCGACCATGGCCATTGTGGAATTATTCAGGACGGCCGAATCGACAACGACTCGACGTTGGAACTGTTAGCTAAAATAGCAGTTTGCCAGGCCGAAGCCGGCGCCGACATCGTCGCGCCGTCAGCCATGATGGACGGTCAGGTGCGGGCGATCAGGACCGCGTTGGACGATGCCGGATACGTAGACAAACCGATCATGGCTTACTCAGCAAAATACGCTTCTGGATTCTACGGCCCATTCCGTGTGGCCGCAGACTCTGCCCCTCAGTTTGGCGACCGGACCGGCTACCAGATGGATCCGCCTGATATTCGGCAGGCGATGCGCGAGATCGAATTGGATATCGAAGAGGGCGCAGACATTGTGATGGTAAAGCCCGCTCTCGCATATCTCGACGTAATCTCCGCTGCCAGAGAGCGTTTCGATCACCCGTTGGCCGCCTACAACGTCAGCGGCGAGTATTCGATGGTCAAGGCAGCGGCGGAAAACGAGTGGATCGACGGCCGTCGCGTGACGATGGAAATCCTGACTGCCATCAAACGCGCCGGAGCGGACATGCTGATTACTTATCACGCAAAAGAGGTCGCTCGCTGGATGGCTGAACGAGAATAATTTAGAAAATCGATTAGTAAATAATGGCGAATTACATCCTACTACTGACATTCACCCCCGAGGGACGCGAGCGCATGGTGAAGGATCCCGACTCCGTTCAACGAGCGGTGGAGATAATCGACATCCCAGGCACCGAGACTTTGGGCCTCTATGCTGTACTTGGTATGTATGATTTCGTGAACATACTCACCGCGCCGGATAACGAATCCGCCGCCCGGTTCTCGATGGAGTTAGGTGTGGTTGCGGGCGTCCACGTAACTACGATGGCCGCGATTCCTGTTGCCCGTCTTGAAGATTCTCTAAATCAGGAACAAACCTGGAGAGAGCAGCCGAGACCCGAAAACCCTGATCTCGACGACAACATAAACGGCCACTAAGCGCCTGGGCGTGAACACTCGATTACTTCAGTTACTCCAGCCTAAATCCTCTTTTGAGGGGCCATAACCTCCATCGCGCGTTAGCCAGAATCGCCTCAACCTGCACGGGTCCGTACCGTCTACTGTCCACACTTCGCGATCTGTTATCCCCTAACAGAAAATACTCGTTAGACCCAAGATTCCACTCCATGCGTTCTAATCCAACTGTGTGCGGCAGGCCAGACAGGTACGGTTCTGAATGAATCGCGCCATTGATGAATAGCATTGAATCCTCGAACACGATGCGGTCACACGGCAATCCAACCAGTCGTTTGACCTGGATATTCGATTCGAGTCCGGGAACGTCCGCGATAACCACTGTTCCGCGCGCCACGGGTTTCAGTACGGCACGAACCAAAAGGATGTCACCGTCATCAAGCGTAGGAGTCATGCTAGACTCCTTGACGACGATCAGGAAATGGTTTTTGATCACGGATTTGAGAAATTTCAATGAATCATGCCAGAATGTCGGGTTCCAACGAATTAGCAGAAGAACATGGCGTCGCCGAAGCTGTAAAAACGATACCGCTTTGACACTGCCTCGTCATAGACACGAAGGGCCAATTCACGTCCTGCGAAGGCGGACACCATCATGAGCAAAGTAGATTTTGGCAGGTGGAAATTAGTAATCAGTGCATCGACAGCCTTGAACTCGAAACCTGGGTAAATAAACAAACTCGCCCTTCCCCTTCCGGGAGCCACAACGCAGTCGCCAGACTTGTTCAACAGGGCCGCATGCTCCAGGAGTCGTACGGCCGTCGTGCCGACTGAGATCACTCGCCGGCCTTCGGCTTTTGCTCGATTAATTGCGCTGGCTGATTCCTGCGATAACTCCCACGCTTCAGAGTGCATCTCGTGGGATGTTGCGTCGTCAGTTTTGATGGGCCTGAATGTGTCCCAGCCAACATGCAGGGTCACGAACACGGTCTCGGCGCCGACCTTTCTGACCTTTTCGAGTAGTTCTGGCGTGAAATGCAAGCCTGCCGTCGGCGCGGCGACGCTGCCTTCTTCCCTCGAATACACCGTCTGATAACGTTCAGCGTCATTGAGTTTGTCGTGGATATACGGCGGCAAAGGAATGACTCCAGCAGACCTCAACCCATCTTCATCAGAAAACTCAACGATTCTGGTCCCCGCCTCCTCGACGCCCGACACTGTGCCCGACGTGGCGAGTGCGCCTTGGTGATTCATAACCGTGAATTCTGCTCCCACGGTCATACGGCGCCCCGGTTTCACAAGCGCGCGCCACTTCCTTTCAGAAATCTTCTCCAGCAGCAGCAACTCTATTTCCCTGCCGGACTCTTTTCGATTTCCATAGAGACGAGCAGGAATCACCCTGCTGTCGTTGAACACCAGCACGTCCCCTTCGCGAACTAAATCGGGGAGATCGAAAAATCGGCGGTGTGAAACTTTTCCACCTGACATTGGCACGACCATGAGCCGCGAGTGGTCTCGCGGCTCGATCGGAGTTTGAGCGATCAGTTCGTCTGGCAGGTAATAGTCGAAATCTGATGTCCGCATTCAAATATTGGGTCACACCCTTGCAATCGTCGAAGTATTTTGTTTCATCTCAACAGAAAATCAAAAATGCGGCGACACAAGTTTGTCAGTCGTCACCGCCGGCCTGGACGGACGGGCTGGCAGCCTGTGGTCGAGGCGGCGATCCTCCCAGCACAGGAGCCTTGTGGAAGTAAGCGATTGCCGCTCCAGCCGCCAGGACAAAAACCACCATCAGACTCGCCAACTGGAACCCTTCTTTGTAATAGCCGCTTGCTGACGAATCGCTTAATAACGCTACGCCCGCAGGGAGTGCGAGCGCCAGAACGCTGGCGGCGGCGGTCGCCCCGAAGGCGTGACCCAGCTCGCGGGTCGTTTCCATCATCCCAGATGCGGCGCCACGATGCTCCAGTGGAAGCGAGTTCATGACGGTCGCGTTGTTCACGGGATTGAACATATTCGTGCCTACGGCAATTGGAAACATCAACAACGGCAACGCCCAGAACGGGGCCTGAATCGCAAATATGCTGAGAATCAGGAATCCGGCGGCGATCAAGATCATCGTGCCGGGACGCAGGAGACGAGGCCGATATCTGTCATACACCCATCCAGCCACCATAGGCATGAACAGCCCAAGCAATTGACTAGGCAGCAAAACGAAAGTGACAAATATCGGGTCCTTCCCGAACCCCTCTTCAACCAGAACCGGTATCAATGTCATCGTCGCCAACATTGAAAAGTGGTAGGCAACGTTCGACCCGAGGGCCAATGAGAATGCTTTGGTCTTGAAGTGTTGTATGTCTACAATGGGGTTAGACATACGACGTTCAACGAATATGAAAGCGACCACCAGAACGATGAACAGTGCGTGCATCGGGATGTGGTAATTTATCGCATCGGACGAAACGTAAGACTCTTCGCCGCCATGCAGATGGCTTCCCGACAGGATCAGGACCGCGGCAGTCACAACCAACATCACGCCGCCAAACCAGTCCAGTGATCCTGCTCCAGCGTCCACGCGTGGGGTCATGTTGTGCCTCAGCATCGGGACCGAAGCCAATATCGCCAATATCCCCAATGGCACAAACGAGATGAACACGAAACGCCAGTCCAGGTACTGGAGCATTAGGCCAAAGGCAGCCAACCCAATAAGAGTGCCTAACCTCGCGCCCATAATCGGCAGCGCGAATGCCCTTCCCCGTTCCTCTGGCTCAAAATTTTCGGCCAGGATCGCGTTGGCATTGCCCAGCACCATCGCAGAGCCAAGCCCGGTGACGCCGCGCCACGCCACGACATGCCACAACTCCTGCGAGAACGCGATGAGAATCGAACCCAGCGTCGATGCCACTAATCCGAGGAAGAAGACCCGGGCGTGGCCGTATCTATCGCCCATCCTCGCGGCGAGCATGACAAAGCTGCCCAACATGGCTAGATAGATAATGACAATCCAGGCAGTGTCGGCGATGCTGGTCTCGAAATAGTCAGCAAGCGTTGGCAGGGAAAGCGCGACCGGAAGACTGGAAAGTTGCACCAGCATCTGAGCGCCGGTCAGGGCGATAATTACCTCTCGGCGCTTTTTGCTCGCTAGCAACGGTTTTATGAAGCCCAGGAAACCCATCATCCACCCTTATTATTGTTGGCGTGCGGCGCGCCAACATATGAAAACATTCGCCTGAATTTTCAAACAGCCCAACTATATCATAACTATATTTCAGGACGACACTAACTTTTTGTTGCTTCAGCCCGTTGTATAATCCGAACTTGAGAAACTGCCGAAATCAGCCAGACTCTTAGCGCTCCCCTGAGAGGATGACAATAATGCAGACCAACCCAGACGACCGCAAAGTCGTCGGAGAGCTGGTCAAAAAAGCTCAACAAGGCCATCAGCCTGCTTTTGCGGGATTGTATGAACGGTACTACGACCAAATTTACAGGTACGTGTCTTTTAAGTGCGGCAGTCCGACCGAGGCCGAGGACATAACTGGGGAGGTGTTTTTGAAAATGTTGGAATCGATTCACACCTTCAAGTGGCAAGGCCATCCATTCACGTCCTGGCTGTACCGCATCGCCCACAACCAGATCGTGGACAACTTCCGACGAAAAGGCAGACGCCAGACTGTTCCGTTAGATGACGCCGAACGCCGAATCGGTGTAGACGCATCCGATCTTGAGCGCGCAGCCGAAATAAATATGACCATAACCGATGTAATGTCTGCGATGGACTCGCTGACCGATCTCCAGCGGGAGGTTATCTCGCTTCGGTTCGGTTCGGGTCTGTCCGTCGCCGAGACGGCCCAGGCGGTAGGAAGAAAAGACAATGCAGTCAAAGCCCTCCAGCACGCCGGGTTGAAAAAACTCAGAGCGTTAATGGTTCAACTGACGCCTGCGATTTCTCCGGCAATCGAAGGTGACGCTTGAATCTGAACCCCGGCAAGTTACTCCCGACGTTGAACCAACAGCGTGTCTTAATTCAAAGAGGCAAAAAAAAATGAGCCAAGAATTCAACAACGCGCTGAACGACTGCCTGGAGCGAGTGTCTCAGGGAGAAAACCTTCAGAAGTGTCTGAGCGAATATCCCCAGTACCGGGAAGAGCTTGGCCCGCTTGTGCAAGTCGCCGTCTCTACGATGAAATTCGCTGAGACAATGACGCCATCTCAACAATCCAAGAACCGGAACTTTCAATCGTTCTTGCAGGCGGTTCAAACTGCCCAGACCGAACCTCGCAAGAAGCCGTGGTATTCGTTCAGCTGGCTACCTCTGGCGAAGCCAATCGCCATCAGTCTGGTGGCGGTCGTTGTTCTGGCAATGGGCGCAGGCGTGACCACAGCCGCCTCATCGGACGCTGTCCCAGGCGAATCCCTTTACTGGGTCAAAACCACAAGAGAGAACGTCCAGCTTCGATTGAATCGTTCGGACGCCAGCAAGGCGCAAACTCATGCCGATCTGGCAAACGTTCGAGGTGAAGAGATCAGGAAGCTGGTCAGCAAAGGCAGATATACCGCCGCCAACGAAGTAATGAAACGATTGAACCGCCATTTGCAGTCGTCCGCAGTCCATGTTGGAATTGACGTCACGGTAAACCGCCAGGAAATGCCACAAAGACCTCCTTCTAGGTTCCGAGGTCGCAACGTGGATCAGCTAAGGGCGTCCCTGGAGCAAAATTCTCATGTGATGCGAATTGAACTTAACAAAATGGTCTCGGAGTTAACCCCAGAACAAAAGCAACAATTGCAGCAGTTCATGAGGCGATCCGAACTTTATTATCGGATGCTTGTAGATGCCATGACAGAGAGAGGAAACACCGGACAGCTCCCCTTCATCCGGATTGTGCCGCCCCAGGGAGCAATGCAACGGTAGCCGAAGCAAGAATTGGGGAGGAACCAACGTAGGAATGTTCTCATCACTTAAAGGCTGGCAGATTGGCGTCCTTATAGGGATCGTCCTCGTGGTCGCCGGCGGAACTTACGGCGCGATCGCGTTCATCGGCGGACCTGACAATGCCAACCTCGGAGCGGACGAACAATTGATACCGGTGCAATTGGGCAATCTCATCAACGAGGTGTCCGTCAA
>DCAW01000038.1:0-809 GCA_002313895.1 Dehalococcoidia bacterium UBA1123 | reverse complement strand
GAAATACTTGTCGAGGAAGGTATGCGGGTCCGCGCAGGTGAGCCGCTTGCGACATTTGACAGTGAAACTAATGCGGATCTCGACAAGGCAGTCGCTCAGGCCCGTGTGAGCCTTCGAGACGCCCAATACACCCTGGAGAATTTTCAGAAAGCTTCAGACTTGGATATCGCCCAAGCCGAGTCCAAAGTATCGAATGCGAAATTAGCGCTCAATGACGCCAGCAATGACTGGGATCAACTAAAGAACATACCTGACGAGCAAATGTTTCAGGCCAAGGCGAAGGTAAGTTCAGCGAAGTTGTCACTCACAAGCGCCCAGAATACCCTGACCCAGATCCTGGCCCAACCGACCGAGCAGGAGCTGGCGACCGCCGAGTCCAAAGTCACTTCCGCTCGCCTGTCTGTGCAAACTGCCGAAGAGTCCCTCATCGAGCTACAAGGACCATTCACAGCCCTTCAATTGGCTCAATCAAAAGCCCGAGTTACCGACGCTCAACTTGCAGAACGCAGCGCCCAAGAAAAACTAGACGAATTTATGGCAAGCGCCACCGAGTTCGACATATCGAAAGCGCGCAACGCCGTGACATCGGCGGAAACCCTGCTTGGAAATGGCGAGGCCGAGTTGAACGTCGGCGCTTCTGACTGGAATGACAAGGTCAACGATGCCGAATCGGATTTTACGGCCAAAACCGAAGATTATCAAAACCAGTTCAAGACCTGGCTGGGCATCGATCTTGATCCCAGTGAGCTTGATCCAGATTTCGACTCAGCGCTGACAACTCTTGGCGTGGATTTGGATATCGTGTTCAA
>DCAW01000160.1:25039-31078 GCA_002313895.1 Dehalococcoidia bacterium UBA1123 | reverse complement strand
GAAAGGTCTTAATACATGCAGGACATCAAACATTCGATAGTCGAGAAACGGTCCAAGATAGCAGACATAATGGTGCGTCTTTGACCTGCCTGCAAAGGTCAAACAGATCGAAGGGCTAGAGAAAGAGGCCGTTGCCCCATCATTTTGGGAAGACAACGAACTCGCTCAAACCAAAATGCGCGACCTCGCGGCATTGAAACAAGAAGTCGATGACTGGAAGGCCATCGAAATTCGAGTCGTTGAACTAAGTGAGATGCTGGACCTCGCCATCGAAGAGCGGGACGGGTCGCTCCTGGACAGCTTCAGCGAAGAACATGCTGAAATTGAAGCCAAATTAAGCGGTCTCGAATTTAAATTGATGCTGTCCGGAGAGTTCGATGACCGAGACTCGATAATCGCCTTGCATTCGGGCGCCGGTGGAGTCGACTCCCAAGACTGGGTGCGGATGTTGATGAGGATGTATCTCAAGTGGGCCGAGCGACGAGGCTTCAAAAGCCAGGTGCTGGACGTCTCCCTTGGAGAACAGGGCGGCGTAAAAAACGCGATAATCCAAATCTCAGGCGATTACGTGTATGGGAACCTTCGGTCCGAGAGAGGCGTGCATCGTTTGGTGCGGAAATCGCCTTTTGATGGGAACAACGCCCGGCACACGTCGTTCGCGCTTGCGGAAGTGATGCCAGAAGTTGAGGAGGGCGTCGACGTAGAAATCGACCCTGACGACATCAAAATGGACGTTTTCAGGGCAGGCGGTCATGGCGGCCAGAACGTACAGAAGAACTCCACAGCCGTTCGCCTGACGCATATTCCATCTGGAATCGTAGTCACGTGTCAGAATGAGCGATCACAGCATCAAAATCGAGAAATCGCCATGCGAATCTTGCTGGGCCGACTCATTGAGGCTGAATTGAAAAAGAAAGCGGAAGAATTGGCAGAAATACGAGGCGAGCATATCTCTCCCGAATGGGGCAATCAGATACGCAGCTACGTCCTGCACCCCTACCAGATGGTGAAGGATCATCGCACCGATTATTCCGTATCCAGCGCCGACGCGGTTCTGGATGGCGACCTCGACGAGTTTATCAACAAGTATCTGGCGTCCACCGTTGGAGAGACTGATGTAGGGGCAAAGGGATAGCTTTTGCGTCGTCGCACCTAAAACCATAAAATTGCGTCAAATTGGCGGAATAACAAAGACCACGGGAAGTGTCATGCGAAAGATTGTTTGGGTAATTGTAGCGTTAGTTTCAATTGCGGCTGTTGCCTGCAGCGAGAACACCGGCGGAACAAGCGAGACGCGCGCTCAGGCGCCCAGCGTCGGCTCGGAGCCTGCGGCAAGCACGGCCCCGACAGCGGAGCCTTCCTCGCCTTCGACCTCCTCTTCTGCGCCTTCAGCATCGCCAACCGAGACCCCTCAGGCATCTGCTGCGCCATCGCAGTCTACCGGCGGGACGCAAGCGGGCGCGCCAAGCTCATCGGCGGCCACAACGCCTCCGGTTACGGCGATAGTCGAATCTTCCGATGGCAAAATTAGAGGCGGTGTATTCCGACGTCTGTGGGCCGACCCGCCCACACTGGACCCTCACCTGACCACAGACACAACTTCGGCAGGAGTCGTTGTTGAATTGTTCAGCGGTCTGGTCACTTTAAACACCGACCTACAACTGGTCCCCGACGTAGCTGAAAGTTGGGATATCAGCGAAGACGGAACGGTTTACACGTTCCACATTAGGCCGGAAGCCAAATTCCACGACGGCAAGCCAATCACCGCAGACGATTTCAAATGGTCGATTGAGCGCGCAGCGAGTCCAGACACCGCGTCTCCGGTGGCGGACACATACCTGGCTGACATAGTAGGCCTGCAAGACGTGCTGGACGGCACAGTGACTAATATATCGGGAATCCAGGTCATCGACACTCTGACGCTTCAGATAACTATCGACGCTCCGAAAGCCTACTTCCTCGCCAAGCTGACCTATCCGACAGCCTATGTTCTGGATCAGGAAAACGTCGAATCTGGCGGCCGTAACTGGACAGACAACCTCAATGGCTCCGGGCCTTTCCGCTTGAAGGAATATCGCATCGGAGAGCGGATTATTCTGGAGCGTAATGAGAACTACTACCGCGAACCGCCGTTCGTCGACACGGTTTTCATGAACCTGGCTGGCGGCCAGTCGATGGCGATGTATGAGAACGACGAAATCGACATCACGGGCGTTGGCCTGTTCGACCTTGACCGGGTGCTAGACCCAAGTGAGGATCTGAACCGTGAACTGGTCGTCGCGCCTCCTGATTTCAGCGTATCCTACGTTGGATTTAACACCAACGAGGCTCCGTTCGATGACGCCAAATTCAGGAAAGCGCTCAACCATGCCATTGACAAAGAGTTGATAGCGACGGAAGTGTTATCTGAACTTGTCGAGCCTGCATATGGCGTGTTGCCCCCGGGATTCCCAGGCTATAATCCGAACTTGGTCGGTCTCTCATACGATGGAGAGCTGGCCCGACAGTTGCTGGCCGAATCAGCATACGCCGACGCCGATACCCGGCCTCGCATCGTCATAACCGTGCCTGGCACAGGCGGGACGATTGGCCTCGATCTAGAGGTCGTCATCGAGATGTGGAAACAGGAATTGGGTGTAGAGGTCGAGATTCAACAGGTAGAATGGGCCACGTACCTCCAGGACCTGAACGCCAACAAGTTCCAAGCGTTCGCTGGACTCGGCTGGGAAGCCGACTATCCGGACCCTCAGGACTTCCTGGACATCCTGTTCCATTCGGAAAGCTCAATCAACCACGGGGGCTACTCGAACCCGCTGGTCGATTCGGTGCTGGAAGATGCCCGCATCGAGCCCGACGCGGCGCAGAGAGTCGCTTTGTATCATGAGGCAGAGCGACTCATCATCGAGGATGCGGCATGGGTGCCTCTCTGGTTCACCGGCGAGCGGTACGTGCTGATCAAGCCGGACGTCCAGGACTATCGGGTGACCCCGATGATCTTGCCAAAACTGCGGCAGGTGCACTTCAAGTAGTATTTGGCGACACCGTTAATCTTCGCGGCCCCGGGATTCACTGAGTTCCGGGGCCGGTTGCCTTTTGGTTGAGTCGCGGATATGCTTTGCGACGTTGCTACCGGTCTTGGTGTCCTGACTAATCCGGCGCCGACTCGCGCTCGTGATGTTATATAAGCCCTCCGGAGTCGAACGCATTTGTGCGATGTGGGAAGCCCTGCCATTTTATTAAACTCATGATTCCGAAACGACTGGAATTTTTTAGATGTGGATTTACATAGCGCGAAGGCTGTTGTGGTTGCCATTCTTGCTCCTCGCAGTGTCGTTGGTGACGTTCGCGATGGGCCGGATCGTGCCTGGCGATCCGGTGCAGGTGATGTTGGGCGCTCGATACGAGCCGGATTCTCAGGTCACCAAAAATCTCGAAGCACAATTCGGATTGGACAAGCCGTTCGCTGTTCAGTATGTCAACTATGTCTGGGACGCGCTTCATGGCGACTTTGGCGAGAGTTACAGGTATCGCGGACGTGCAGTAGGACCGCTTTTGGCCCAGAAAATGTGGGTGTCGTTCCGGATAAACATAGCAGCAATGATTCTGACCGTGGGGATTGGGTTGCCGCTGGGTTTTTGGATCGCGCACCATCAAGGGAGTTGGAAAGATCCGGTGACTGTGTCGTTTACCGTGGTCATCATGTCTGTGCCTATCATGGTGAGCGTTCCGTCGGTTTTGTGGGTCGTTTGCCTGAAAACAGACCTATTGCCCTGTTCAGGGTGGGGAGGGTTCTGGGACGTTCGCATAATAGTTCCGGCGATCACCATGGGGCTTCCAGGAATCGCGGGCATGGCTCGGATGATGCGAGCGAGCACACTTGATGTTATGGGCCAGGACTTCATTCGAACCGCTCACGCCAAAGGGTTGTCCTCAATTGCCGTGGACTTCCGGCACGTGCTCAAAAACGCCATGATTCCGATTGTGACGATATTGGCATTCGCGCTGGCTGGGATGTTGGGCACAGGATTCATTGTTGAGCAAATCCTCGGAATTCCTGGCGTCGGGAGACTGGTGATTGAAGCGATATGGCAGCGCGATTACCCGATCATCATGGGGGCCACGTTAATTGGCGCCTCGGCTTTCGTAATCGCAAATCTCCTCGCGGACATCGCATACTCATTCATGGATCCTAGAATCAGGTACAACTAGCGTGGGCGGATAATCGATGGCAGTACAGGAACTTATCGCAGAGGACCTGCAACAAAAGTCGAAAGGGCACCTATCACGAGCATGGGCGAGGCTCATCCGCAAAAAAATAGCGGTCGCTTGTATGGTCGTGCTGGCGATAATTTACGTCGGCGGGATATTCGCACCGCTAGTTGCGCCATATGGTTACACTGACCAGGATTACCGCTCAATCAAAAAACCTCCGAGTTGGGATCACCTCGCAGGAACTGATTTAAAAGGTCGGGATGTCCTGACCAGAGTATTGTGGGGAATCCAAAATACGGTGATTATCACGTTAGTCGTGATGGGCACTGGAGGCATAGTGATTGGCGTCACGCTGGGCTTGGTGTCAGGATACTTCAGGCGGAAAATCGACGCGGTCATAATGCGTGTTGGGGAATTGTTTTCATCGTTCCCAGACATATTTTTGATGATACTTATTGCCGCGACCCTGCGCCCAAGAATTCTTGAATGGGTGAGATGGTTGGAAGACAATACGGTTGTGGACGGTATCGTCAAGTCGGGGATCGTCGACTATTTCGCCATATCGATTGCGTTGGTTTCCTTCAGTTGGATTGGCATGGCTCGGCTGGTGCGAGGCCAAGTGCTGGCTCTGATGCAAACGCAGTTTGTAGAATCGGCTCAAGCGGTCGGCGCATCGACGCCCCGCATCCTGTTCGTGCACCTCCTCCCGAATGCGATTAGCCCTGTTGTCGTCACAGTCAGTATGGGCATGGGGGCACTCGTTGGCACAGAAATCATACTGAGTTTCCTTGGTCTTGGTATCCAGCCTCCGAGGCCAAGCCTCGGCACAATGCTGTTGGAGGCCGGAAGCCTCAGCGCGTTGCGAGAGGTGCCCTGGATGCTCTTGGCGCCTGGGCTTGTCGCCTGGACTCTGGTATTGACTTGGAACCTGCTTGGGGACGCGCTGAACGACGTTCTCAACCCTCGCACTCGCTAACACCGCGGGCTTCTACTACTCTCGCACAATTCGGTTGACACTCGATGGACTCCTGCCTAAACTGACGCCACAAATACAACGGTCAGGAGAACTTCACATGGGTTTCAACTTGTTGATTTTACGTGCCGTAGGAGAGAGCGAACAGTCCCACATTGACGCGTGGCCCGCAAAGTTGCGAGAGGCGATACCCGACATTGAAATAAACGTCGCCAACTCTACCGGCGAGGCGATGGAAATGATTGAGGAGGCTGATGCTGCATTCGGCGACATTGTGCCGGAGGTTTTCGAGCGCGCCACAAAACTCCGATGGATCGCATGTCCCCAGGCTGGACCACGGGCAGGGTACTATCACCAGGCCCTTATCGACAGCGAAGTCGAAGTCACGAACACTCGTGACATTTACAACGACCACATTAGCAATCACATCATGTCGTTCGTGCTTGCCTTCGCCAGGGGCCTTCATGTGTACGTTCAGCAACAAATGCGCCGCGAGTGGGACTCCTCATACGAGATTATCAACCTGCCCGACTCCACCGTAGTCATAATCGGCGTGGGTGGCATCGGCGGCGAGACGGCGCGCCTTTGCGCCGAGTTCGGAATGAATGTGCTGGCAGTTGACCCGCGGGTGACGGAGAAACCTCCCGGCGTTGCTGAACTTTACACTCCCGATTCTCTCGGCGAGATATTGCCAGAGGCGGATTTTGTCATCGTGACCGTTCCAGAAACGCCCGCAACCCAAGGCATGTTCGACGCCGAGTTTTTCCGACGGATGAGCCGCGGCGGTCATTTCATCAACATAGGCAGGGGCGCGACGACCATCCTGAACGACCTTGTGACGGCCCTTGAGGCCG
>DCAW01000160.1:21204-24627 GCA_002313895.1 Dehalococcoidia bacterium UBA1123 | reverse complement strand
ATCACGCCTCACTGCGCTGGAGCAGGACCCTACCTTGATGATCGGCGAACCGACCTGTTCATCGAAAATTGCGTTCGATTCAATGATGGCGCGGCGCTGAAAAACGTGGTTGCAAAAGACAACTGGTTCTAGGCTGAGAACCGGTCTGATTTGTTAGAGTATGGAGCGCAGGGCCTTGAAAATTCATCTTCTTGACGGAACTTACGAGTTGTTTCGCGCACACTTTGCGATGCCACCTATGAACTCGCCTGATGGTAGGCCAGTGGCGGCGGTTCGTGGCCTGATGCAGAGCTTCCTGGCTCTGTTGAGGGAAGACGATGTCACTCATGTCGCATGCGCTTTCGACCACGTAATCGAATCTTTCCGCAACCAAATGTTCGACGGTTACAAGACTGGAGAAGGAACCCCTGAGGAACTTCTGTCTCAGTTTGAATTGGCGGAGCGCGCCGTAACGGCAATGGGAATTGTAGTTTGGCCCATGACCGAGTTCGAGGCAGACGACGCGATCGCCACAGCCGCCGCTCGATGGGCCGATGATGATCGTGTGAGTCAGGTAATTATCTGCTCTCCTGACAAAGACCTGTGCCAGATGGTGTCAGGGCAGGATGTTGTCTGCCTGGATCGTCAAAAGAAAATCGTCACAGACGAAAATGGTGTGATCGAAAAATTCGGGGTGTTACCGACGTCCATCCCCGACTATCTAGCGTTGGTTGGAGATGCGGCGGACGGGATTCCGGGCGTGGCGCGCTGGGGAGCAAAGGGCACGTCAACAGTTCTTTCGCAGTTTAGTCACGTGGAGGACATTCCTGCAGATCCAGCGGCCTGGAACCCTGCTCCACGAGGAGCGAAAGGCCTCGCAGAGAATTTAAGCGCGGCGCAGGACGAAGTTGCGCTGTACAAGGCTCTCGCAATGCTGAGGTTAGACGTGCCTATCACCGAAACATTAGATGACCTCGAGTGGGTTGGCGCAAATGAAAGCGCATACAAAACGCTTTGCCAGGAACTGGGGTTCGGACGGATTTCAGAAGCGCCAACGCGCTGGAAAGATTCATAGGCATGTGAATATTCAAAGCAGAGTGCCCCCGGCGGGACTCGAACCCACGCCCCTGGCTCCGGAGGCCAGTGCTCTATCCGCTGAGCTACGGGGGCAAATTGCATTTTCAATATAACAGCCTGAACGATTGTTAGACAATGTTGCGGACGAAAGTCAGGCATCAATAACAAAGATTGTGCGGGCAAACCAGTCGAGAAAAGGGGTTGACATCCCAAGCTGTGATGAATATGATTAGCCCGCTGTTGTACCTCGCCGTTAATCCCGGCGAAGTCTTTGCGTGTCCGGTTGCCACCGAGTGGCCAAATATAAAGCTGATGGCTTGGAATTGATTGGAATTATAGAGAGGGGGTCAGATGAGAAAGCGTTTCCCTAGGAAGGGTATTATGGTCGCCCTGCTTTCCTCAGTATTCGTCTTCGCATTAGTTGCGTGTCAAGGGGTCCAGGGTGAACCTGGTCTTCCAGGCATTTCTGGAGCGCCTGGTAATCCCGGTAATGTTGGGCCACAAGGCTTCCAGGGTCCTCCTGGTTCGGCAGGTCTGCCAGGTCTGTCAGGTTTCCCGGGTAATCCCGGCAACCCAGGACCTCCAGGCGCCCCAGGTTTGGACGGAGCCGCAGGAGCCGATGGCGCCGATGGCAAGAGTGGCGTTTCACCCGAGGCCGCCATTAACGTAAGTAAAAACGCCATTGCCGCAAAAGGCGATGGGTTCACAGTTTGGGGTTCGGGGTTCAAGGGCGGCGAGCCTGTGACCCTGATGCTTAAAGTGGACCAAAACCTACAGATCATTCTTGGAGGAGCCCGAGGAGCTCAGCTTTCTGCTAACGAAGCAGGGTCGTTCAAGATGGATTTTGATGAGGTTGGCGGCGCTGCGGGCAGCTTGGCTCGCGCCCCTGGTCTCAGGGCTATTTTGGCCGTTGGTTTGGACGGAAGTAGAGCCAGCGCGCCTGTCCGCATAGTGGATAATGCAGTCCCAGTGGATTCTGTTGATTCGAGCGTGCTTGTCGCAGCGACGGCGGTCGGCGAAGATATTGAGTTCTGGGGCGCAGGGTTCGGCCCTGGTGAGCCATTCTCCATTACGGCTGGCGGTCGGATCATCTCTGGCGGAATCTCCAACGATGACGGCGCGTTCACTTCGACAACGTCGAACCCGTTTGAAGCCGGCGTTTACACGCTCAAGGCCGTCGGTAACAAAGGTTCATCCGCTACCGCTCCTTTGGTCGTACACGAAGTGAAGTAAAGAAGTAATACTTCTCCCCGGCTTTCCGGGTTGATAACGCTGAAGAACGAATGCCCCTGGCAGTAATGTCAGGGGCATTCTCGTGTTCGTGATATTCGATAAAAACCGGATCAGCGAGTTTTGCGACACGGTTACGACATGATCAGCTGTATCGCTTAGACAGAATTAGTATCACAACCAATAAATGTGCGATGAGTTTGCGTAAAGAATATGTCTCGATTGAGAGCGGCATTGCGATACGGACTCGCCGAAAGTTCCAACCGCACAAGATGCCCATGGGCCATTAGTGAAAGCGTCCGACACTGTCGTCAGCCATGACTTATTGCCTTGAACTTAGAGGGAGAATAGCGCACTGGCTGGGGTTGCGTGGAAGTGTAGAATCGCTGCCGATTGCCTATGCGGTTCGATCACGAGTTGGCGAGAGACACCCTCGTCGACTGGCGCATCAACAAATGGCTGAGTGACCGACAACGGTCACTCAGGAGCGCAAAATCTATCTCACAATCGAGTTACCCTGAGAGTCCTGAGTCGCCTGCCTACAGTGGACAGAACCTCGATGCGAATGCCATCATATGCGACGGTGTCGCCCACCACGGGGATTTTGCCCATTCTGTCGAATACGAACCCGCCAACGGTGTCGAACCCATCGTTCTCGACGGAAGAATTGAGATCTTCATTTAGCTGATCGATGCTCATACGTGCGTCAATCAGATACTGGTTGTTGCCGACCGGTTTCATTACACTAATATCTTCGTTGACGTCAAACTCATCCCGGATTTCGCCTACGATTTCCTCAAGCAGGTCCTCGATCGTGACGATTCCTGAAACTCCGCCATACTCGTCAATCACCACTGCCAGGTGAACCCGTTTGGCCTGGAACTCGTCCAATAGTTCTTCGAGGCTCTTGGATTCGGGAATGAACAGCACAGGCCTGGTCACACTGCCCACAGACAACCCGCCGTTCTGGTCGTCGTTTAGTAGGTACTGGAGAATATCCCTGGCGTGGGCGACGCCTTTGACATGGTCGAGGTCGACGTCGTATATGGGAATCCGGCTGTGCCCTCCAGCGACCATCTGCTCTGCCAATACCCGGACAGGAGTGCCAGATTCGGCCGCTTCAATATCAACCCGCGG